>JALOQG010000197.1 GCA_025453505.1 Myxococcota bacterium
CAATCGATCGCCCGCATGCGCGCGACCGCGCTGCGCACGGCGGGCACGAATCGCCGCGCCTCGACCGACACCAGCGTGCGTGCGCTGCCGCTCGCGGCAAACGCGGCGTCCACGGAGTCGAGCAGCGACGCGGAGTCGCCGTCGAGCACCCACTCCACCGCTGCGCCCGACGCTTCCGCGAGCGCGACGAGCGAAGCGACCCCCGCTGCGTCGCCGACGCGAACGATCCAGCGCGAAGCGAGCCCCTTCGCCGCGGGAGCCAGCGCAGCGGGCATCCGCAACGCGAGCGGCGCCGCGACGCCATGCCGCGCGAGCGCCTCGGCGAAGGCGGGCACGCGCGCGAGCGCGGACTCGTCCGAGACGTCGAGCCGAAGCCCTTCGCACGCGATCTCGCGGCGTGCGGCGAATGCGTCGGCGAGGCGCCAGGCGGCCGCCTCCGCATCGGCCGGCGGCGCACCGATGCAAAGTTCGGCGCGCACGAGCGCGCCGCCGCCGATCTCGATCTTCGCGCCGCCCGACACCATCTGGCTCTCGCGCCGCGCGTGCCCGAACGGATTGGCGACGAACGGCGCACCGGGATTCGCGGCGGCCGCCGCTGCTGGCAGCGTCCAGCCGGACTCTGCGCGACGTGCGATCGCGAGCGCGACCGGCACTTCCTTGACGGGATCTTCGGTGAGCGACACGCGAATCGTGTCGCCGAGGCCGTCGGCCAGCAGGGAGCCGATCCCGATCGCGCTCTTGACGCGGCCGTCCTCGCCGTCGCCTGCCTCGGTGACGCCGACGTGGAACGGGTAGTCGCCGCGTCCGCCTCTGGCGGCTCGCTCCGCCAGCATCGCCGCGAGCAGCCGATAGGCCTGGATCGCGACCTGCGGGTTGCTGGCCTTCATCGAGAAGACGACGTCGTAGTACGACTCGCCCTCGCACACCGTGAGGAACTCGAGCGCCGACTCGACCATGCCGCGCGGCGTGTCGCCGTAGCGGTTCAGCACGCGATCCGAGAGCGAGCCGTGATTGGTGCCGATGCGCAGCGCGCGGCCGAGTTCCTTGCAGCGGCGCACGAGCGGGCGGAAGCGCTCGGCGACGCGCTCCAGTTCCTCGGACCACTGCGCGTCGTCGTACTCGCGCACCTCGAACTTCTTCTTGTCGGCGAAGTTGCCCGGGTTGATGCGGACCTTCTCGACGTGCTCCGCGGCGATCATCGCGGCGTTCGGCGTGAAGTGGATGTCGGCGACGAGCGGGACGCGTATGCCGCGGCGCAGCAGCTCCGTCTTGATCTCGCCGAGGGCCTCCGCGTCGCGCACCGACGGCGCCGTGATGCGCACGATCTCGCAGCCCGCCGCCGCGAGGCGCTCGGTCTGCGCGACGGTGCCCGCGACGTCCTGCGTGTCGGTGGTCGTCATCGACTGGATGCGGATCGGGTTGTCGCCGCCGAGCGCGACGTCGCCGACTTGCACGACGCGGGTCGCGCGCCGCCGCGGCGCAAAGGGATCGCCGGGGAACGGACGCAGGGATTCGGTCATTGGCCGGCGCGCACCCGCTCGCGCACGATCGCGAACGCCGCGTCGATCTTCGCGGGATCGCGGCCGCCCGCCTGCGCGAAGTCGGGACGCCCGCCTCCCTTGCCGCCCACCGCGGCGGCGGCCTCGCGGATCAGGTCGCCGGCCTTGAAGGGGCTCGTCAGATCGGACGTGACGCCGAGCGCGAGCGTGCCGCGGTCTTCCGCACTCGCCGCGAGCAGCACGATCCCGCTCTTCATGCGCTGGCGCAGCTCGTCGACCATCGCGCGCAGATCATCGCCGGCGGCGCCGTCGACCTTCGCGAGCAGCAGCGACACGGCGCCGACCGTCTCGGCCTGCGACGCCAGATCGCCCGACGCCGCGCTGCGCTGCGCCGCCCGCGCGGACTCGAGCTCGCGCTCGAGCGCTCGGCGTTCCTCGAGCAGCTTCTCGACGCGCACTTCGAGCTCGCCGACGGGCGCCTTGAGGAGTTCGGCGGTTCGCTCGAGCGCGCGTTCCTGCTCACGCCAACGCCGCAGCGCCTCGGGTCCGGTGAGCGCCTCGACGCGGCGTACGCCCGATGCGACGCCGCCTTCGCCGATCACCTTGAGCACGCCGATGTCGCCGGTGGCGCGCACGTGCGTGCCGCCGCACAGCTCCTTCGAGAAATCGCCGAAGCTCAGCACGCGCACGCGATCGCCGTACTTCTCTCCGAACATCGCGACGGCCCCGGCCGCGACCGCGTCCTTGTAGGCCATCTCCTCGACGACCGCGGGCGCGTTCGTCTCGATCCAGCCGTTGACGAGATCCTCGATCGCGTCGATCTCGCCGCGGCCGACGGGCGCGTCGTGGCTGAAGTCGAAGCGCAGGCGCCCCGGCGTCACGAGCGAGCCGCGCTGCGTCGCGTTGGGTCCGAGCACCTCGCGCAGCGCCGCGTGCAGCAGGTGCGTACCCGAGTGATGGCGCACCGAGCCGGCGCGGTGCGCGGGATCGACGGCGAGCCGCGCCGCCTGATCGACGTGGATCTCCCCGCTCGCGACCTTGCCGCGGTGGACGATCAGCTTGCCCGCCGGCCGCTGCGTGTCTTCGATCGCGACGCGGCCCGTGGGCGTCTCGATCACGCCGCGGTCGCCGACCTGCCCGCCGCTCTCGGCGTAGAAAGGCGTCTGCTCGACGATCACTTCGACCGCCTCGCCCGCCCGCGCCTGTTGCACCGACGCGCCGTTCGACAATAGCGCCAGCACGCGCGACTCCGCGACCAGGCCCTGGTAGCCGGTGAAGCGGCTCTCGAAGTCGCTCGCGAGCTGCGAGTGGATCGGGCCGACGGCCTCCTGCCCACTGCCCTTCCACGCCGCGCGCGCACGTTCGCGCTGTTCGTTCATCGCCACTTCGAAGCCGGCGTGGTCGTAGCCGAGGTGCTTGCTCGACAGGATGTCGTCGGTCAGATCGGTCGGGAAGCCGAAGGTGTCGTAGAGCTTGAACACGACGTCGCCGGGCAGCATCTGCTGGCCCGCCGCTTTCCCTTTCGCGATCTCTTCTTCGAGCAGCGAAAGTCCCTTCGACAGCGTCTCGAGGAAGCGCTCCTCCTCGCGGCGGATGCGATCCTCGATGTATTCGCGGCGTGCGACGAGTTCCGGGTACGCGTCGCCCATCTCCTCGATCACTGCGCCCGCCACCTCGAACAGGAACGGACGCTCGAGGCCGAGCAGCACGCCGTGGCGCGCCGCGCGGCGCAGGATCCTGCGCAACACGTAGCCACGACCCTCGTTCGACGGCAGCACGCCGTCGCCGATCAGGAACGTCACCGCACGCGCGTGGTCGGCGACGACGCGCAGCGAGACGTCCTTCTCGGGATCCGTGCCGAGGCGCACGCCGGAGAGCTGCTGCGCACGTTCGAGAATGCCGCGGAACAGATCCGTGTCGTAGTTGGAGCGAACGCCCTGCAGGACCGCCGCCACGCGCTCGAGGCCCGCGCCCGTGTCGATCGACGGCTTCGGCAGCGGCGTCATCGCGCCCGACGCGTCGCGGTTGAACTGCATGAACACGAGATTCCAGATTTCGAGCCAGCGGCCGCAATCGCACGACGGGTCGCACGCTTCGGGCGACTTCGGACAGCCTTCCTGGCGGCCCCAGTCGAAATAGATCTCGGAGCACGGGCCGCAGGGGCCCGTGTCGCCCATCTGCCAGAAGTTGTCGGCCTCGTCGAGCCGCGTGATGCGACTCGCCGGGACGCCGACCTCCTTCGCCCACAGCTCCGCGGCCTCATCGTCCTCGCGGAACACGGTGACCGCCAGCTTGTCCGGCGGGATGCCCCAGGTCTGCGTCACCAGCTCCCAGGCCCAGACGATCGCGTCGCGCTTGAAGTAGTCGCCGAACGAGAAGTTGCCGAGCATCTCGAAGAACGTGTGATGCCGCGGCGTGCGCCCGACGTTCTCGAGATCGTTGTGCTTGCCCGACACGCGCATGCACTTCTGCGACGTGGTCGCGCGCGCGTAGTCGCGCGTCTCCTCGCCGAGGAAGAGGCGCTTGAACGGCACCATGCCCGCGTTCGTGAAGAGCAACGTCGGATCGCCCTCGGGCACGAGCGCACCGCTCGCGACGATGCGATGCCCACGCTCTTCGAAGAAGCGCAGGAAGCTCGAACGGATCTCGCGGGCGGTCATCGGCAAGCCGGGGGGTCTCCTCGCGGATGGCGCGCCGAGTCTAACGGAGCCCTGCGGGGGGCGTCAGCGCAGTACCGACACTCGTGGACCGCCATCCTCTTCGTCCGCCTGATCGATCCGGGGTACCCTGCGCGTGTCCCGGGAGATCGTCCATGAATGAACTCGCCCCGCAGCAGCCGGATGGGCCGACGCGGATCCCGACCTCCGAATACCTCCGCCTGATCGAGACGGGCGTACTCGGAAGAGACGATCGCGTCGAGTTGCTCGGCGGGGTGATCGTCGCGATGACGCCTTGTGATCCTTCCCATGCCACGGCGACGATGCGCGCGACCTTCGCACTCGACCGCGCAGTCGACTCGCGCGCAGCAGTGCGGACGCAGTTCTCCCTGGTCGCAAGCCAATGGTCCGTGCCGGAGCCGGATGTCGCGGTCGTACCGGGCTCTCTCGAAGACTACGAACACGCGCATCCAACGAGCGCCCTGCTGGTGGTCGAGGTCTCGAACTCCTCTCTCAAGCAGGACCGGCTCAGCAAGTCGCGGATCTACGCCGCGGCGAAGATTCCCGAGTACTGGATCGTGAATCTGCGCGAGCGGGTCGTCGAAGTGATGCACGACCCCGATCCCGCGACGGCGCTGTACCGGGTGACGCGCATCGCGACCGCGGGCGAGACGCTGGAACTCACCGCGCTGCCCGGGGCGCGCGTCGCAGTCGCCGATCTGTTGCCGCTGGCGCGGTGATCGGCGCACGGCCAGACCGGCATCGGCGCCGCGAGAGCATGCGCTACTTGCGCGTGTTGGCCAGCGCGCGCCGCACGAGCGGCGTCGCGACGCTACGCGAGCCGCCCAGGGACGCGAGCCACGCGATCACGCAGCCAACCCAGGCGGGAACGAGACGGTGACGGCGAGACCGCGTCCGCTCGGACCGTCGCCGAGCGAGATCGACGCGCCGTGGAGAGTCGCGATGCGCTCGGCGATCGCGAGGCCGAGCCCGGCGCCGCTCTCGCCCGTGCCGAGCCCGCGGTGGAAGCGGCCGAGCACGTGCGGACGTTCGGCCGGAGCGATGCCGGGACCTGCGTCCTCGACGCGCAGCGTGACGCCGCTCGCCGCGCGTGCGATCGCGACATGGACGTTGCCGCCGGATGCGCCGTAACGGACGGCGTTGTCGACGAGGTTGCGGATCAGCACGTGCAGCAGCGCGGCGTCGCCGCGCAAGGACATCGGCGCCGCGGCATCGAGCGCGATCGCGACGCCGCGCGCGTGTGCCGCCGGAGCGAGTTCCGTGAGCACCTCGTGCGCGACGGCCGCGAGATCGCAGGCCGCGAAGCGCTCGCGCCACTCGCCGGACTCGAGTCGCGCGAGCGTGAGCAGCTGCTCGGTGAGCCGCGCCGCGCGATCGCAGCCGGCGATCACCTGATCGAGAGCGTGGCGGCGCTCCGTGTCGATCACCGACGCGCGCGCCACCTCGGCCTGCGCGCGGATCGCGGCGAGCGGCGTGCGAAGCTCGTGCGCGGCGTCGGCGGTGAAGGCGCGCTCGCGCTCGAGGGACTCGCCGATGCGCGCAAAGAGCGTGTTCAACCGCGCGACC
>JALOQG010000008.1 GCA_025453505.1 Myxococcota bacterium
GACGCTCGTGCTCTTCGACGGATCCCCGTTCCACCCGGGCCCGGCTGCGCTCTTCGATCTCGCGCAGGAGGAGGCCGTCGACGTGCTCGGCGTGTCGGCGAAGTTCCTCGACTCGGCACGCAAGGCGGGCCTGCGCCCGGCCGATTCGCACGATCTCGCGTCCGTTCGCACGATCCTCTCGACGGGCTCGCCGCTCGTGCCCGAGGGTTTCGATTTCGTGTACGAGGCGGTCGCGCCCGACGTGCAGCTCGCCTCGATCTCGGGCGGCACCGACATCGTCTCGTGTTTCGTCGGCGGCGATCCGACCGGCCCGGTGTGGCGCGGCGAATGCCAGCGGCCGGGCCTCGGCATGGCGGTGGACGTGTTCGACGAAACGGGCCGCCCCTGCGAACCCGGCCTGGCGGGCGAACTCGTGTGCACGCGCGCGTTCCCGTCGATGCCGGTCTACTTCTGGAACGACGCGGACGGCGCGAAATACCGCGCGGCCTACTTCGAGCGCTTCCCCGGCGTCTGGCACCACGGCGACTTCGCCGAATGGACGCCGCACGGCGGCATGATCATCCACGGGCGCAGCGACGCGACGTTGAACCCCGGCGGCGTGCGCATCGGCACCGCCGAGATCTATCGCCAGGTCGAGCAGATCGAAGCGGTGCAGGAATCGCTGGTGATCGGCCAGCCGTGGCGGGACGACGTGCGCGTCGTGCTCTTCGTCCGGCTGCGCGACGGCGCCCTGCTGGACGACGCCCTGCGCGACGAGATCAAGCGCCGCATCCGCACGAGCACGACGCCGCGACACGTACCCGCGGTGATCGCGCAGGTCGCGGACATTCCGCGCACCCGGAGCGGCAAGATCGTCGAGCTGGCGGTGCGCGACGTCGTGCTCGGCCGCGCCGTCGCGAATCGCGAGGCGCTGGCCAACCCCGAAGCGCTCGAGCTCTTCCGCGACCGCCCCGAACTCGCCGGCTAGCCTCGGTGGATGAAGCTCTACGATTTCCACTACGCGCCGAACCCGCGCAAGGTGCGCGTCTACCTGGCGGAGAAGGGCCTCTCGATCCCGCTCGTGCCGGTGAACCTGATGCAGGGCGAACAGAACGCGCCCGCCTTCCTCGCGAAGAACCCGATGGGCGGCCTGCCGGTGCTCGAACTCGACGACGGCACCTGCCTGCGCGAGTCGCTCGCCATCATCGAATACCTCGAAGAGCTGCACCCCGCGCCGCCGATGATCGGGACGACGCCGCTCGAGCGCGCGCAGGTGCGGGCGATCGAGCGCACCGCGGACCTCGGCCTCGTCGGCGGCGTCGCGCGCGTGTTCCACAACACGCTCTCGGTGCTGCCGGGACGCGAGCCGAATCCCGAGATGGCGGCGATCGCGCGGCGCGATCTCGAGCGGCCGTCGCGGCATCTCGCGTCGCTCCTCGGTGACGGCCGCGCCTTCCTCGCCGGCGATCGCGTCACGATCGCCGACTGCACGGCCTTCGCGGCGATCGAGTTCGCGCGCACCGGCAATCTCGCAATCGCCTGGCCCGACGCGCTCGCCGCCTGGTTCGACCGCTTCCGCGAACGCCCGAGCGCGGCGGCGTGAAGGCCGGTTCGCGCCGAAGCTGCCGGGTTTGCTCGGCAGGCGTGCTCCGGGCACACTGAGGCACCCCATGGTCCCCGTCGAGAACCGCATGTCCTACCGCGTCGAGATCGAGCGCGAGGACGACGGCCGCTGGATCGCGGAAGTCGTCGCACTCCCGGGCGTCCTGGCATACGGGAGCAGTCCCGAGAACGCACTCGCGAACGCGCAGGCAATGGCGCTGCGCGTGCTGGCCGATCGCATCGAGCACGGCGAACCGCCCCACGGCCCGCTGTCGCTCCGCTTCGAGACGTCGATCGCGCCGTGACGCAGTGGCCCGCGACGCGGGCCGCGCGTGTGCTGGCTGCCCTGCATCGCATCGGATGGCAGACGCGCCGCATGCGTGGTTCGCACCGTGTTCTCATGCGTGCCGGCTGGCCGGACTACGTGTGGGCGTTTCACGATCGCGAGGAAATCGGACCCCGCATGCTCGCCCGCATGGCGCGCAACACCGGACTCGAGCCCAGCGATCTGTGAGCCCCGTCGCGACTTACACGCGCCGGCACTCGCAGCCGCTACCTCCCGCTCCCGGCGCCGAGTTGGCGGAGGTCGATCGTATCGCCGGGGCGGAGGCCGACGGCGCGCAGGCGGCCGCCGGCGGTTTCGATCGCGAACGACGCGGGCAGGCCGCTCGGATAGCGCTTGAGGCGCGCCTCGTAGGCCATCGGAGTCTCGTCGGGCTGCCGCGGCGGCTCGACCGGCATCTCGTAGATCGAGATCACGCGGCCGTCGGCGTCGAGAAACGCGACGTCGATCGGCACGAGGCAGTCGCGCATCACGAAGGCGGTGGGATGCGGCGCCGGGAACGGAAAGATCATGCCGCCGTTGGCGTCGATGTGCGGGCGTCCGCCGAGGCCGCGGAACTGCGTCTGCGGATCGCGCGCGACCTCGAGCACGAAACGCTCGCCGTGGATCCACACGTCGATCGAGTCGAGCTGTTTCGCCAGCGGTTGCGCACCGGCCAGCGCGGCCACGAGCGCGAGCGTGGCCGCCGTTCCCATCATCCGCCAGCGTCGCATCAAGGAACCTCGTTGCGCAGCGGCGCGCCGCGCCGCTCGCGCGCCAGGTTGTCCAGGAAGATCGCGGTCGCGCGCACCAGATTGCCCGGCGTGTCGCCGGAATTGTGAGGCGTCACGATGACGTTCGGCAGCGACCAGAGCGGACTCTCCGCCGGCAGCGGCTCGGTCTCGAAGACGTCGAGCCCCGCGCCGCCGAGATGACCGGTCTCGAGCGCCGCCACGAGCGCGGGCTCTTCGACGAGCGCGCCGCGGCCGACGTTCACCAGCCAGGCGCCGCGCCGCATCGACGCGATCCGGCGCGCGTCGAGCAGATGCTGCGTGGCGTCGCTGAGCGGCAGCGCGAGCACGACCGCGTCGGCGACCGCGAGCAGCTCGTCGAGCCGCGCGAGCGGCCACGTCTCGCACGGCTCGTCGCCGCGCGGGGTGCGCCGCACGCCGATCACGCGCATGCGCAGCGCGGCGCCGATCCGCGCGACTTCGAGCCCGATCGGCCCGAGCCCGACGACGCCGAGCGTGAGCCCCTGCAGGTCCGCGACGTCGTGCCGCTCCCAAGCGCGACGCACCTGCGCGTCGCGCCACGTCTCGGCGCCGCGCGAGAGCGCGAGCAGGTACCAGATCGCGGTGTGCGCGATCGGCACGGCGTTCGCGCCCGACGAGGTCGTGAGCCGCACGCCGCGCTCGCGCAGTTTTCCGAAGAACGGATTGTCGACGCCCGCGCTGAAGCTGTGCAGCCAGCGCAGCTTCGGCGCGTCGCGCAGCGCCAGCAAGAAGGGGCGCACGTGATCGGGGTAGAAATCGCCGGAGAAGTACGCGATCTCGACGTCCGCCGGATCGCCTTCGAGCACGTCGTCGCGCAGCACGACGAGCGGGGCGCCGGGCGCCGCGGCGGCGAGCTCCGCGGCATGGCGATCGGCCACGCGGCCGGAGAGGAGCAGCGAGCCGGTCATCGTCGCTCAGCCCGCCCGGCGCTCCTGCTTCTGCTTCTGCTCGGCGACGTGCTTCTGGATCTCCTGGTTGATCGCATTGCCCATCGCGCCGATGAAGGTCGGCCGGTTCTGCGCCGCCCAGTCCATGCTGGCCTGGCGATTGACGTTGAGGCGCTGGAACGGCGGCATCACGTAGCGCGCGAAGAGTTCGTAGCTGCGCTTCGTCTCGGCCCAGTCGGCCCAGTTGTGCGCCATGTGCAGGAAGCAGCCGAAGCCGCCCGACTGCTTCTCGAGCCGCTCCATCTGCGCGATCGCGTCGTCGGGGTCACCGATCACGGCGAGGCCCGACGCGACGAGCGCGTCGATCGCGTTGTCGATCGAACCCGCCGGCGCGAGCGGCAGCGCGGCGACCTCCTGGAAGTACTTGAGCCAGTTCGCGAGGCCGAAGCGCACGTTCTCGCGCGCCTTCTCCCGGGTCTCGGCGATGTGCATCGGACCGACGAGGCGCCACGCCGAACGCTGCGCTTCGTGACCGAACTCGGCGGCGCGCTCCGAGCAGATCTGCCAGTTCATGGCGAGCGCGTTGAAGCCGCCCGTGCTGGTCGCGCCGATCGAGAGGAGGCCCACGCCGTGCTTGCCCGCCGCGCGCGCACCGGCCGGCGACACCTGCGACGCGACGCAGATCTCGATGTGCGGGCGCGTGAACGGCGCGAGCTGGAGGCGCGCCTCGCGCAGCTCGAACCAGTCGGCCTTGTGCGTGACGGTCTCGCCGCGCAGCAGCGGCACCAGCACCCCGATCGCCTCGTCCATCCTGTCGCGCTGCTTCGCGACGTCGATGCCCATCATGAACGCGTCGCTCGGCAGCGCGCCCGGTCCGACGCCGAAGATCGTGCGGCCGCGCGTCATGTGGTCGAGCTGGTTGATGCGGTCGGCCAGCATCAGCGGATGGTGGTACGGCAGCGACGACACGCCGGTGCCGAGCTTGATGTGGCGCGTACGCTCGGCCGCCGCGGCGATGAAGAGCTCCGGCGACGCGATGATCTCGTAGCCGGCCGAGTGGTGTTCGCCGATCCACGCCTCGTCGTAGCCGAGCTGGTCGAGCCACTCGACGAGCTCGAAGTCGCGGCGCAGCGCGAGATGCGGGTTCTCACCGACGGGATGGAACGGCGCGATGAAGATGCCGAAGCGCATCGCGGGCGGGAACGGCGGAGCGGAGGGAGTGGTCACGATCGGCTTCCTCTCGGGCGAACGCGGGGGGAATCCCGGGCCGGCGGAGCGTAGCCCGACGCGGGAGGATTCACCGGGGCCGCTCAGTAGAGCTCGACACGTCCCTCGAGCAGCGCGTCCCGCAGCGCATCGAGTCCACCGAGCTCGCTGCGCACGATCGCCGCGATCGGCGCCTCGAGCGCGTTCGCATCGGCGCCCTCGCGAAGCGCGACGCGAACGTCGACCAGACGTGGATCCGTCACCGCGTGGCCGATCCGGCTGACGAGCACGCAGCTCGCGTCGCACACGGCGGGCAACTCGGCCACGATCGTCCCGGCGATGCGGCTCGCGACGAGGTTGTAGAGCTTGCCGACGTGGGTCACGGGGTTCTTGCCCGCCGCGGCTTCGAGCGTCATCGGGCGGTAGGGCGTGATCAGGCCACTGGTCCGGTTGCCACGGCCGACCTCGCCGTCGTCGCCGGCTTCCGCGGAGGTCCCGGTCACGGTGAGATACACGTCGCCGCGTTCGACGTCGTCGGCGGCGTTGACGGTGACCGTCACGTCGCAACGGGTGGCGCGCCGCGCCGCCGCGAGCGCGATCTCGTGCGCACTCTGCTTCGCGCGCACGTAGTCGCCGATGTCGCGCAGGGTTCGACCGATGAATGCGCAGCCGATCGAGAGCTCGACGCGCGCGCCGCGCCGCACGCCCATCACCTTCACGTCGCTGCCGATCGCCGGATGCGCGCGTCTCGTTGCTTCCGCGTTGAGGGAACGCTCGACTTCGAGCACGGCGCGCTCGAGCTCCGTGAACGGCGCGAAGCCGGCCCCACATGAGGTGTCGTTCGCGAGCGCCACGGCGCCGCTGCGGCCGAAGAGCGCGGTCAGGTCGCTCGATCCCGGCCGCACGCGCGGCGTGACGACGAGATGCCGCTCCACGTCGAGCGCCGGGACGTTCGCGCGGAACCACTCCCGGCACGTCTCGATGGCGATCTCGTGCACGGGGATCCGCTCGCCGCGATGGACGTCGGTCGCGCGGCCGGCGAGCACGATCTCGATCGGCGCCAGCATCTCGCCGCCGCCGAACGCCGCCCGCGCGGCGCCGCCGCAGAGCAGCACCTTGTCGACGTTGTGGTGGAGGATCGTGCCGAAGCGGCGCAGGTATTCGCGGCACAGCCGCACGCAGAAGTGCTCGGCGATCGCGTCGCAGATCGTGTCGGGATGCCCGAGCCCCTTGCGCTCGACGATCTCGACCTCGTGCGCGGCGGGCGAGAGCGAGTCGTACGCGCGGACGACGAGATCCAAGCTGGCTCCTCACGTCCACCGTGTAGCGCAGCGGGTCGTCCTGGACTCGGATGACGCGGCGGCGCTCGCTGGCGAGCCGAGATCGCGACGATTAGCTTCGCCTGATCCGATGAGCGCCGTCCCTCCCATGCGCCTGCGCCCCAGGTCCTCCCGCGCGGCGTGGCTCGCGTTCGTGATCCTGGGCGTCGCGTCACTCGGCTGCGACGGGCGCACGGCGCCGCCGTGGCGACCGCCCGACGTCGTGATGATCAGCATCGACACGCTGCGCGCCGATCACCTTCCGACCTACGGCTACGCGCGTCCGACCGCCCCGCACATCGACGCATGGGCGCGGCAGGCGCTGGTCTTCGATCGCGCCTACAGCGAGGCGCCGCACACGCTGCCGTCGCACGCGTCGCTCTTCACGGGCCTCTACCCGAGTCGCCACGGCGTGCTCGAGCGCGGCGACACGCTGGCACCGAGCGTCGCGACGATCGCCGAGATGCTCGGCGGTCATCGCTACCGGACGGCCGCTTTCGTCAACTGCTATTTCCTCGGACCCGACGCGCGCATCATGCGCGGCTTCACGCACTTCGATGCCGACTACGGAGGGACGGACCTTTCGGCGCAACGCGACGCCGGGACGACGAACGAGGCGGTCTTCGCCTGGGCCGACGGTCTCGTCGGCGACGAGCCCTACTTCCTGTTCGTCCTCTACTTCGATCTGCACTCGGATTGGGAAGGCCTGCCGTATCACGCGCCCGAACCGTTTCGTTCGCGCTTCGTGCGAGAGCCTCCGGAGACCTATCGCAGCGGCGACGGCACGCTGTCGGCGACGGCCTACCTGAGTCACCTGAACCAGAATCGGATCCGGCTCGATGCGGAAGACCTCCGCTACCTGAGGGATCTCTACGACGCGAGCATCGCCTACACCGACGCCCAGGTCGGCGCGCTGCTCGACGGACTCGATCGGCGCGGACGGCTGCGCGACGCGATCGTGGTGGTGACGGCGGATCACGGCGAAGAGTTCCAGGATCACGGCAAGCTGCCGGAGATGCGCGGCGCGCCGGGCCCGTCCTGTCGAGGACTCGAAACGCCCACGCCGGGGCGCACCGATGCGCTCGTGCAACACGTCGACGTGCTCCCGACGCTCTCCGAGTGTCTCGGCGAACCTCCGCCCGCGGGCGTGCAAGGCCAGAGTTTCCTCGGCGTCTTCGGCGGCGCGCCGGGGCCCCGGACGACCGCATACTTCGACACGTCGCTCGGCTACCAGCGCGGCGTGCTGCGCGACGGTTGGAAGTGGCTCGAGGATCCGCCCACGGGCGCGCGCCAGCTCTACGATCTGGCGGCGGACCCGCGCGAGCGGCGCAATCTCGCCAAGCAGGATCTCGAACGCGGCGCCGCGCTCGCCGCCGAACTCGCGCGGCACCGCGCGGAGAACGAGGCGGCGCGCGTCGCGAGCGAACGCGTCGAGGTCAGCCCGGAAGTCCACGAGGCGCTCGAAGCGCTGGGCTATCTCCCCGCGAGCGAGGAACCTTGAGCTTGACCCTGCGCACCGCGCCACAACTGCCAGAGCGCCAGCAGGACGACCGTCGCGCCGAAGATCGAGATCAGGATCGTCCCGAGGCTCGGGAAGCTCGACACCGTGAAGTTGGCGATCGTGCGCGTACCCCACACGGGCGGCATGAATCCGGCCATCTCGATCGGCGCTCTCGGATCCAGATCGTGCCCGTACGTGTAGAGCATGTAGACGAAGCGGGCGATGCCGAAGACGCCGAAGTAGCCGGTCAGCACCGCGAGATCCACGAGCGAGCGGACGTCGCCGATCGCGGCGACGCGCAGCCCGAGCAGCAGCAGCGCGCCGATCGCGAACGGCATGAAGTCGAGGTCCGCGAAGTCCGCGGGATCGAGCGCGCGCATGCCGACGTAGTGGTTGAGCGTGTTGATCTCCGTCAGGTCCACGCCTTCGTTGCCGCCGGAGATGCTGTAGCTGTAGACGTGGAGCTGGAGTCCCTTCGGATACTGCGGCGCGAAGAACTCGATCGTCCACAGGCGCTGCGTGGCGCCCCAGGCGAGCGGAAGTAGCGCCAGCAGCAGCAGGATGCGCGTCCACGGAATCAACGGCTCGGCGAGCGCCTCGTAGAAACGTGCGATGCGACCCTTCATCGTGTCCCTCCTCCTCGCCGCTAGACGGCGTCGCCGCGGCGAAATGCGTTCCACGCCGCCAGCCAGGCGGCGACTCCCACCAGCGCGGGCCACGCGAGACCGAGCGCGAAGAGCGCGTTCGCACCGAGGCGGTTCGCGAGGTAGAAGCCGACCGGGCCGAGCGTCGCGAGCGTCGGCTCGGCCGAAGAGAGCAACGCCATGCGCGCGGTCTGCACCGGGTTGACCGCGGCGAGCGCGAAGACCGCCTGCGGCGACACGCGCCACTGCAGCAGCAGCGCGATCCCGGCGAAGTCGAGCAACGTCACGCTGACGGTCCAGATCAGGAACACCAGCGTCATCGCGCGCGCGGGATTGCGGACGAGCACGGACGTCGCGACGCCCACGCCGACGTACGCGCCGAGCAGTGCGACGCAGACGGCGAGCGAGCGCCCGAGGAAGGACCACGGAATCGCCTGCCCCCCCGCGCTGCCGGCGAGCGCCACGGCGACCATCACCCCGGCGAGCGGCAGCGCCAGCGCGGCGAGCCGCACGCCCGTCACGCCCGCGAGGAACGCGCCGCGTCCGATCGGATGCGACAGGTAGACCTCGAGCGAACCGTCGTCGCGCGCGCGATTCACCGTCTGCACCGTGCCGAGCAGCGCGAGCAGCGGCAGCAGCAGCACCAGCGCGTGGCACAGCGAGAAGAGCACGCGCCCGAGACCGGTGAAGCCGAGCACGCTCGACTCGCGCAGCCCGACCAGCACGAAGACGCCGCCGAGCAGCGCGTAGAGCAGCACGCAGAGCAGCAGCCAGCGCGAGCGCAGCACCTCGCCCAGATCGAGACGCGCGACGGCGGCGAACTCGGCGAGTCTCATCGTGCGCCGCCTCGCGTGCGCAGCTCGGCGCGAACCGCTTCGATCGGGATCGATTCGGGCGCGCCGGGATCGACGGCGCCGAAGCCGAAGTCCATCGGCGTCGGCGCGACGCGCACGAACGCGACGCCGTCGCCGGGCAGCCAGCGATCTTCGCGCAGGTGATGGAACCAGAGCGCGTGCACGGCGGGCCGGCGCGCCTCGATGCGGGCGAAGAGGCAACCGGGATCGTCGAAGCTCTCGACCACGCCGTCCGCGTGGTGCAGCTGCGCCGCGAACGCCGGGTCGCTGATCAGCATGCGGCAGTGCGCGCAGGGCTCGCGATCCCACGCGATCGGCTGCGGTCCCTCGGGCAGGCCGCACGCGTGGAGCGCCGACGCCAGCACGGCAAAGAGAGCCACGCGCCGCGCGCGCGATCGCTCACGCATCGCGCACGTCGCCGTCGCGCAGCTCGATCACTTCGAGATCGCGCGCATTCAGGTTGCGCAGCCGCGGGCCGAGCGCGGCCGAGAGGTCGGCGAGCAAGGGCAGCTTGGCCGCGCTCTCGACCGTCACGTGCCACGCGCCGCTGGCGCCGCGCCGGAAGCCGCGTTGCGTCAGCCACGCGCCGGCCTCGGCGCCGTCGGCCCACACGTCGAGCGCTGCGAGTCCGCTGCGCGCGAGGAACGCGTCGGCCGGGCCGTCGTAGGCGACGCGGCCTTCGTGGAGCTGCAACACCTGGCCGACGAGCGGCCGGATCTCGTCGAGACGGTGCGAGCAGAGCACCAGGGTGGTCGCATCCGGCAGCGCTTCGAAGAGCTCGAAGAAGCGCTCGCGCGATCGCGCGTCGAGACTGCCGGTCGGCTCGTCGAGGATCAGCAGCGACGCGTCGGACGCCAGCGCGAGCGCGATCAGCAGCTTCTGCTTCATGCCGCCCGAAAGCGAGCGGAACGGACGCCGCGCGAGCGACGCGAGATCGAGGTCGAAGGCGCGCGCCGTACGTTCGATGCGTGCGTGCGGCAGATCGCGCACGCGCGCGATCGCGCCGAGCATCTCGCCGACCGGCGCGCCGATCTGCGGCGCGGCCTGCGGCACGTAGGCCATGCGCCGCGCGACCGCGACGCGCTCGCCGAACGGACAGCGGCCGTCGACGCGCACGCGTCCGTCGCAGGCGACGAGCCCCATCAGGATCCGGTTCAGCGTGGACTTGCCCGAACCGTTGGGGCCGACCAGCGCGACGCGCCGCCCGGGCTCTACGTCGAACGAGACGCCGCCGAGCGCGTGCACCGGCCCGAAATGTTTGTGGGCGTCGCGCACCTCAATCCGCACGTGCGTCGCTCCCCGGTCCCATGCGCGGAGCCGCGTCGACCAGCACGAGCCGCGGCTCGAGCAGCGGCACGATGCGCCCGATCGCCTCGGCGAGCGAGAGCGCCAGCGTCCCGCGGTAGAAGGCGAGCTCCGGCCGCGCGGCCACGAGATCGGCGGAGAGGCTGCGCAGCTCGTAGGGAACGTCGCCGGTGCCGTCGCCGTCGAGGTCGTAGCCGGCGTAGTCGTCGAAGAGATTGCCGCGCCACTCCGCCTGGCGCGCGTCGCCGTGGCCGTCCACCTCGACGTGCACGCGGCTGTCGAGGAACTCGTTGTCCACGAAGGCGTTGCCCGAGGCGCGGCCGAGGAAGGACACGGCCACCTCGTTGAGCCGGAAGGCGTTGCGCTCGAAGCGGTTGCGGTCGTCGGGCCAGAGCGGGCTCGTGTCCACGTAGAGCCCGATCGTGTTGTGCACGAACGCGTTGTCGGTGGCCACGACGTTGCCCGACTCCTTGAGCCCGAGCCCGAGGCCGGCGGCGCCGATCGCGCCCGCGAAGACGTTGCGACGCAGCGTGACCTGCCGGCTGTACATCACGAAGAGGCCGGTGACGTTGTTCACGAAGCGGTTCTCCACGATCTCGTTGTCGTGGCTGTACATGAGATGCGCGCCGTAGCGTCCGCGCTCGATGATGTTGCCGGTGACGCGATTGCGCGAGGCGTACCAGAGCACCACGTCGCGGCCGTCGCTCACGCGGTTGCCTTCGACCACGCAGTCGTAGGCCTCCCAGAGCCGGATGCCGTCGCCGCGCAGGCCGAGCGACTTCGCGGCGTCGCCGATCACGTCGTTGTCGCGCACCTGCGCCCGCTCCGCCTTCTCGACCAGGATCCCGAACGTCGCGTTGCGGATCGCGACGTCTTCGACGCGCCCGTCCCGGCCCGCGACGTGGACCGCGGCGTCGAGCAGATCGAAGCGGCCGCCGCTTCCGTCCACCGTGACCCCCAGCAACGCCGCGCCATGCCCTTCCATGCGCACCGTCGTGCCTTCGCCCGCGCTGCGGATCACCGCTTCGCGCGGGCCCCACACGACGACGCCGTCGAGCCGCAGCGGTCCACGGTAGGTCCCGGGCGCCAGGCAGAAGCGCTCGCCGGGACGCGCGCCCGCGAGAATCGCGCCGAGGTCGCCATCGCCCGGCACCGCACGGCATTCCGGCGGCCGGGGCGGCGCTGCTCCGAGGAGCAGCGCCGCCACCGCCGCGATCAGCGTCGCGTCAGCGCGCCGCGTGACGCTTCGCGTCGGTGCGATCGGCCGACGCGGCACCGCCGCCTCCGGTGGGCTCGACCAGCAGATAGCCGGCCATCTCGAGGTGCAGCGCGGAGCAGAACTCGAGGCAGTAGAACGGGAACACGCCCGCCCGGTCGGCGACGAAGGTCGCGTTCGACTGCTTCCCCGGCTCCACCGACAGCGACACGTTGTAGGAGCTGATGCCGAACCCGTGGGTCGCGTCGCGCGCCTGCTCGAGGTTGGTCAGATACAGGTGCACCGTGTCGCCCTGCTTCACGCGGATCGTGTCGGGCGTGAAGTGACTGCGCACCTGCGTCATGTAGACGTGTACCTCGTCGCCTTCGCGCTCGATGCGCTCCTTGCCGCCCTGGGTCGCGCGCGGGTCGAGCTGCCAGGTCAGCGGATCGGTGCCGATCGGGCTGTAGTGGTCGATCGCCTCGATCAGGTCGGCCGACACGATCTGGGTGTAGTGCGGCTCGCCGAGCGGGATCGGCGCGTCGTACACGACCTGCATCGCGGGTCCGCTCACGTCCACGAGCTGGAAGTTCTGCGGCAGCAGCGGGCCGACGTCGGCGAAGCGGTCGATCGCCCACTTGTTCATGCCGACCACCCAGTGACCGCGCGGCTTCACGGTGTCGCCGTGCGCCGCGGCGATGTGCCCGATGTTGTAGTGCATGGGCACCTTCTCGATCACGGTGCGGTCCTTCAGCGACCACTTCGCGATCTTCGACTCGACGAACAGCGACGTGTAGGCGTTGCCCTGATCGTCGAAGACCGTGTGCAGCGGCCCGAGTCCCAGCTCGGCCTGGCCTTCGATCGACTTCTGGAAGTCGAGGATCGGCACGCCGTAGGGATCCGTCCCCGCGTAGTCCTTGGCGTCGATGAGCGCCTTGATCTTCTCGAAGCTGTAGACCGTCGCGTGCGTGTCGAGCTTGCCGCCGACGACGATGTAGCGGCCGTCGGGCGTCACGTCGGCGCCGTGCGGGCTCTTCGGCTCGGGCACGAAGTGGAGCAGGCCCTCGGCGACCGCCGTCTCGAGCGAGATCACCGGGAAATCGCGGATCTTCTCCGCCTTGCCGGCCAGGAACACCTGCTCCGCCTTCTTCCAGTCGATGACGTGCAGGTAGTCCATGTCGTTCTGCGACGCGCCGGATTCGAGCGGCGGCCGGCCCTCCATGTTGCCGCCGATCGCGCGCTCGGTGTTGAACGAGTTGATGAAGGCGAAGCCGTCGCTGACCAGCTTGCCGGCGTCCGAGAGGTCCTGCATGTACGGCGGCAGCTCGATCGCGAACGAACGCGACGGATCGAGGCGTCCCTTCTCGCGGTCGAACTTCCAGAAGGTCGCCGCGCCGCGGTACTTCTCGTCGTAGTTCTCGATCGGCTCGAACTCGCCGCCGAGTGGCACGGGGTACTGCGAGCTCTCGATCACGTACTCGGTGTTGGGCGTGACGAAGGCCGCGCCGTGGTCGGACTCGAGGATCGGGTTCGCCACGATCTGCTTGGTGGCGAAGTCCTTGAGGTCGATCACCGCCATCCGCGCGTTGGCCTTGTCGCCGATGAAGAGGAACTGGCCGTCGTAGTCGCCGTTCGTCTCCGAGAGGTTCGGATGGTGGGTGTCGCCCCAGCGCATCTTCTGGCCGTGGCGGTCGCCGCCCTCGAGGATCGCGTGCGAGCCGTGATCGCCGAAGCCCCATCCCTGCCAGGGCTCGGGCGTGAAGACGGCGATGTACTTGAGGAGGCGCATGCTCGGAATGCCGAGCACGATCACCTGGCCCGACTGTCCGCCCGACGAGAAGATGTAGTAGTCGTCCTTCTTGCCGCTGGGCACGTAGGTCTTGAGCGCGGCCGTGACGTCCGCCTCCGAGAGACCGCGCGCCGCCATCAGCTCGGCGACGCCTGCGCCGCCGCCCGCGCTCTGACTCGGCGCCTTCAATGCCTGCTGGTCGCCCGAGGGGCCACAGGCCAGTGTCAGCACCGCGGCGGCCGCGGCGATCGAATGCACGAGTCGGGTACGCATCTGCCTGCCTCCTCGCTCCGCGGAGCGTTCGCGAATCAAGAGCCCGAGGCCTTCGCCAGGCCGCGCACGAGCGCACGCAGGGCATCGACCACTTCGGGCTTGCTCATCAGATCGGGATTGCCGGGCATCGCCGCGCTCTTGCCGACCGCCGCACCGCCGTACTGGATGATCTGGCGGATGTGTTCGTCGGTGACGGACGCCTGCCACGCCGGATCCTGGAAATTGCGCGGCGGGGGCGTCAGGCCCGCAGACGCCGGACCGTCGCCCGCGCCGTTCGTCCCGTGACACGTGAAGCAACGCGTCGCGAAGATCTCCTGGGCCTCGGCGGTCACGGCCGCCGCATCCTGCGCCGCAGCGGGTGCGGGCGCCGCCGCGGGCGCGGGCGCCTTCGCCGCAGGCGCGCCGCCGGGCGGCGCCGCGGGTTCCGAGCCCTCGCCGCACGCGAGCGCGAACGCCGCGAGCAGGATCGCGATCGAGCGGTGGCGACCTGCAAAATCGAAATCGAACATGGCAATCCTCCTTGCCGCGTGATCCTCTGCATCTTTGCATGCGCCAAGGTGCAAGCGCCGAGCCCAGCCCTGGCCGCCGCGCGGGTCTCTCTCCGGGCAGATTCGCCGCAGCAGACGCTCCAGAGTGCGGTGATCTGACGCGTGAGGGGTCAATCGTGTGGCACGACGCCGCGCCCGCGAGGCATGACGCCAGTCATAACGCGCCGGTGCCGGGCGCAAGAAACTGCGATCGTGGCCCGCACGAGCTACGAGCGACTCAGCACGCAGGACAGCTCGTTCCTGCTCTTCGAACACCGCGAGACGCCGATGCACGTCGCAGCGATCGCGGTCCTCGAAGCGGGTCCGCTCGCGCGGCGGGACGGCGGCGGGATCGACGTGCAGCGGATCGCAGCGCACATCGAGTCGCGGCTGCCGCAGCTGCCACGCTACCGCCGGCGCCTCGTGCGCACGCCCGTGACGGGCGCTCCGATCTGGATCGACGATGCGCGCTTCTCGCTCGACTGGCACCTGCGCCGCGCGGCGCTGCCGCGGCCAGGCACGGCATCCGAGCTGCGCGAGCTGGTCGGCCGCATCCTCTCGCAGCGCCTCGAACGCACCCGCCCGCTCTGGGAAATGTGGATCGTCGAAGGGCTCGCCGACGATCGCTTCGCGCTGGTCGCGAAGACGCATCACAGCCTGGTCGACGGTGTCGCGGGAGCCAACCTGCTCACGTCGCTCTTCGACACGAGTCCAGAGTCTCCGGCGGCGGTCGCGCCGCCCTGGACCCCCGCGCCAGCGCCCAGCCGTCTCGAGCTGCTGCTCGACGAAGTGGCGCGTGGGATCCAGGGCGTGCGCGAAGCCGCAGCGTCGGTGCAGGCCGCCGCGCGCGAGCCACGCGACGCCGCGGAACGCTTCGTCGCCTCCGGCACGTCCGTCATGCAGGCGCTGCAGGCGTCGGTCCGGCGGCCGGCTCCGACGACGATCAACGGTCCGATCGGCCCGCACCGCCGCGTCGCGTGGCTCTCGTTCGATCTCGATGACGTGAAGGCGGTGAAGAACCGGCTGGGCGGTACGGTGAACGACGTCGTGCTCGCGGTGGTCGCAGGTGGACTGCACCGCTTCCTCGGCGCGGCGCACGCGTGGCCGACGCGGCTCGACTACCGCGTCGTCGTGCCCGTCAACATGCGGCCGCCCGGCGAAATGCAGGCCGCCAACCGCGTCTCGGCGCACTTCCTCTCGTTGCCCGTGGAAGAGCGCGATGCGTTGCGTCGCTACCGGCGCGTGCGCGAATGCGCCGATCGGGCGAAGCGCTCGCGCGCCGCCGAAGGCTTCGAGCTGATGACGCGCGTCGCCGATCGCATCGCAGCGCCCTGGCTCACACGCTTCGGCGTACAGCTCGCAAGCGAACTGCATCCCTACCACCTGATCGTGACCAACGTGCCCGGCCCGCCGTGCCCGCTCTACCTGCTCGGCGCGCCGCTCGTCGATCTGCATCCGCACCTGCCGCTCTTCGCGCACCAGGGACTCGGGATCGCGGCGCTCAGCTATTGCGGCCGGATCCGCCTCGGCCTGGTCGCGGACTTCGAGCAGATTCCCGATCTCGCGCCGCTCGAAGCGGCGCTGGCGGCTTCGTTCGCCGAACTCGAAGCGGCGAGCCGCCGAGGCGGCGCGCGTCAGGGCGCGCCGGCGAGACGGTTCAAGGCGGCGCGGTCCAGCACCGCGATGTGACCCGCCTCGCTGCGCAGGATGCCTTCGCGTTCGAGCCGTCGCAGCACGCGGATCGCAGTCTCGACGGTGGTCCCTGCGGTCTCTGCGAGATCGCGCCGCGTGACGGACGCCTCGTCGTCGCGCAGCACCTGGAGCAGCGCACGAGCGAGTCGCGCGGGCGCGCGGTCGTGCGCGAACGAGTGGAGCTGGATGTGCGCGTTGCGCAGCCGCGAAGCCACGATGCTCAGCATCTCGACGCCGGCCCGCGGATCCTCGGCGAGCAGCCGCTGCAACACGGTGCGCGGCAGGCACCACGCGAAGCCCTCCTCGAGGGCTTCGGCGCTGACGGGATAGCGCTCGTCGCTCGCCGAGATCGCGCCGAAGATCTGGCCCGGCCCGAGCGACTCGAGCGTGGTCGGCCGTCCATCCGCCGAGACGTGATAGACGCGCACGGCACCGCGTCGGACGACCCACAGGGCCGCAGCGGGTTCGCCCTCGCGGAAGAGCAGGCGCTGGCGATAGAAGGCCCGATCGGCCAGATGCGGGCGGAGGCGGGCCAGCGTGTCCGGCGCAAGTGCTCGGAACAGCTCGGCTTGTTCGAGCGCGACCTCGCGCGGCGTTCCCGCGGAGGCGGAGCTCGAATCGGAGCCATTGTGCTTCATCGATTGCATCTCGCGAGTGCGGTGCCGCGGCGCGCGCCGCGATATGACTGCGATCATAACCGAAGCGCCGAAAGCACAGGTAGTATGAGCCCATGGCGGACGAACGGACTTCGGAGATCGTCGATCAGGTACGCGACGATCACTCGCGGCTCGACGAGCTCTTCTCGCAATTGCGCGAAGCAATTGCCGACGGAGTCGGCACGGCGACGGTGACCGATCTCTTCGTGCGATTGCGCACGAGTCTCGAAGTGCACCTCGCGCAGGAAGATCGCGTCTACTACCCGGGACTGCGCTACCTGCGACCCGAGCATCGCCGGATGCTGGACGCTTTCTGCGCCGCGCACGACGATTTCCGCGGCGAGCTGGCGGAGATCGCGAGTGCGCTCGGCGATGCGCTCGGCGCAGAGGCCGAGCGCCGCATCGAAGCCCTGGCGCGACACTTCGAGATGCACGAGTCGGCGGAGGAGCTGCTGCTCCAGCGCATCGACGACGAGCTGCGCGAAGGCCTGCGCCGGCCCGCCTAGGACACGGATCCGAGACAGACGGGGCGGGTCCGCTCGCGGCGTGAAGTGCGCACCGGCTGCGGGAAAGCTGCGTCTCTCCGCCGCGCGCGTCACACGGGCGCCCGATCGGGACACTCACGGGTGCGATGACCCCGCCGAGTTCCAGCCATTTCAATCTCTTCGTCTCGACGTCGGATCCGCGCCGCTACCTGCCGCGCTCCGCGACCGAGGTCGCGCTCGTGCGGCTCGAGCGGCGCGCCCGCAAGGAAGGCATGCCGGCGACGCTGCTCACGGGGCCGTCGGGGATGGGCAAGTCGCTGGTGCTGCGCGTGTTCGCGCAGCGCATGCGCGAGACGCTGCGGACGGTCGCGATCTCGGGTCTCGACTGCGACCCGCGCACCTTCTGCACGCTCGTGCTCGACGTGCTGCGCCAGGAAGCGGGCGACGATCCCGAACGCGCCCTGCTCTTCTGCGCCGCCGACTGGGAGGCACGTGGCTCCGCGCTACTGATCGCGATCGACGACGCCGAACGCCTGCCGATCGAGACCGCCGGCCGGCTCGGCGCGCTCGCCGAAGCATGCAGCGGCCTGCGCATCGTCGCCGCGACGAGCGAGCCGAGTCTCGCGCTCGTACGCGCGCTCGGCGCGAATCACGCCGTCGAGCTCGCGACGCCGATGGATCTCGAGGAGACGCGCGCGTTCGTGCGCGCCGCGCTCGCCGACGGCTGGGCCACGCCCGAGGTGCGCGCGCTCTTCGACGGCGTGACGATCGCGAAGCTCCACCGCGACGCGGGCGGCGTTCCCGGCGAAGTGAATCGCCTCGCCGCCGAGCGCGCCGACGCCGCCGTCCGCGAAGGATTCGTGCCCGAACCCGGCCGCGCCGTGTGGAAGTCGGCCGCCGAGCCGAAGCGCCGCGGCGTGGTTCCGCTCTAGGCCAAGCGCATGCCCGCCCGGGACCCGTCTGCGCGGGCCGAGTGGGTTAAGGTCGGGGCGGAGGACCGCCATGCCCATCTTCCGGGTCCCGCCCCCCTTCCGCGGCCCCACGCACGGCGCAGAAGAGGTCGAGGTGACGGGCGCGAACCTGCGCGCTTGCATCGACGCGGCCGAGGCGCTCCATCCCGGCTTGCGGGCCCTGCTGATCTCGGCGACCGGCGAGCCCCACCGCTTCGTCCGCTTCGCCCTGAACGGGACGGTGCTCCAGGGTCCGGTGCTCGATCGGACCGTGGCGCCGGACGACGTCCTCGACATCTTGTCCAGCATCGCCGGCGGCTGACGCCCCGCGCTCTGGTAGGCTCGCGCCCATTCCATTGGAGGCACCATGACCGAGGCCAAGGGACCGACCGGCGACCGGATGATCCGCGTCGACATGACCCACCAGACCGCGCGCTTCGAACCGTTTCCGGCGGAGTGGAAGCTGCTCGGCGGCCGCGCGCTGTCGGCGAAGATCCTGCTCGCGGAGTGCGATCCGACCTGCGATCCGCTCGGGCCAGGCAACGTGCTGGTGATGGCACCGGGCGTGATGTCCGGCACCGCCGCGCCGACCTCCGGCCGCATCTCGATCGGCGCCAAGAGCCCGCTGACGGGCGGCATCAAGGAAGCCAACGCCGGCGGCAATCCCGGTCAGGACCTGATGAAGCTCGGCGTGCGCGCCATCGTGGTGAAGGGCCAGCCGCAGGACCCCAACAAGCGCTACGGCCTCGAGATCACGGCGGAGCAGGTGAAGGTCGTGCCGGCCGACGCGCACAAGGGCCAGTGGAACTACGCCCTCTGCGAGAGCCTCGGCGAGCACTACGCGACCGCTTCGTTCATCTCGATCGGCCCGGCCGGCGAGATGCGCCTGAGCGGCGCCTCGATCGCCTGCACCGACGGCGACTCCCGCCATCCGGCGCGTCACGCGGCGCGCGGCGGTCTCGGCGCGGTGATGGGCTCCAAGGGTCTCAAGTTCGTGTCGGTCGACGCCGGCAAGCGTCCGGTGCGCCGCCCCGCGGACATGAAGGCCTTCATGGAGTTCTCGAAGACCTTCACGCGCGACTACCTCGCCGGTCCGCAGATGTTCAAGACGGGCACGAGCTCGATCGTCCCGATCGCGAACATGCTCAACACGTTCCCGTCGCGGAACCGCACCAGCGGCCAGTTCGAGCATGCCGCGAGCCTCGACGGCGCGCGCATCGTGGAGAGCTTCGCGACGCGCGGCGGCGGCATGCACAACTGCATGACCGGCTGCATCGTCAAGTGCAGCAACGTCGTGCACGACGCCGACGGCAACTACAAGACCAGCGCGCTCGAGTTCGAGACGCTGACCCTGCTCGGCGCCAACTGCGGCATCGCGAGCTGGGAGGACGTCGCCGACCTCGACCGCCTCTGCGACGAGATCGGCCTCGACACGATCGAGACCGGCGCCGCCATCGGCATCTACATGGACTCGGGCGGCATGGAGTTCGGCGACGCCGCGGGCGCCAAGCGCATCCTGCGCGAGATCGCCGAGGGCACGGAGCTCGGTCAGGCGATCGGCAACGGCGCCGTCTCGATCGGCAAGAAGCGCAAGCACCATCGGGTGCCGGTCGTGAAGGGCCAGGCGCTGCCGGCGTGGGACCCGCGACCGCTCAAGGCGACGGGCGTCACCTACGCCACGAGCCCGATGGGCGCGGATCACACCGCGGGGCTGATCATCAACCCCGGCCTGCCGCTCGACCAGTTCGCGCGCGCGTCGCAGGAGTCGCAGATCGTCAACGCGGCGTGCGACTCGTCGGGCTTCTGCCAGTTCCTGCAGCCGACGATCGCGGAGATCGCGAAGTACTACGCCCTGCTCTACGGCGAAGAGGTGACGCGCGAACAGGTCGCAGAGATCGGCTGGAACTGCCTCGCCGACGAATGGGCGTTCAACGATCGCGCCGGCTTCACCGCCGCCGACGACGACCTCCCCGCCTGCATGAAGGACGAGGGCGTCGGGCCGAACCAAGTGATGAAGTTCGACGTGCCGGCGTCGGTCATCGCCGACACGAAGAAGAAGATGGCCTACCGCGAGGAGCTCTTCGCGATCAAGGCGACGGGCTGAACGGCGCGCTCCGCGAGGAGCGCACGGAGTGGACGCGCGGGCAGGAGATTCGTCTCCTGCCCGCGCGAGTTTCGGGACACGGACGCGACCCGAAGGCAACGAACACGAGGACGGATCGCGGATGCGGGACGTACGCATGCAGGGCTTCGCGGAACGCGCGGACGTCGAGGACGTGCTGCGCTTCGTCGCCGAGCACGCGCGAGCGCTCGCGAGCGAACCCGTCGATCTGCTCGCGTGCGCGGGGCGCGTACTCGCGGCCGACGTCACCTCGGCCGTGGACGTGCCCGGCTTCGCGCGCTCTGCGATGGACGGCTATGCGGTGCGCGGCGAGGACACCTTCGGCGCCAGCGACTACGACCCGCTGCCGCTGCGCCTCATCGGCGAGTCGATGCCGGGGCGTCCCTTCGCGGGCGCGGTCGGCGCCGGCGAAGCGGTGCGCATCATGACCGGCGCGCCGCTGCCGGCGGGCGCCGACGCCGTGGTGATGGCGGAAGTGGCGCGCGAGCGCGGCGACGTCGTCGCGGTGCGTGAAGCCGTTCCGCCGCGCAAACACGTCGGCGCGATCGGCGAGGATCTGCGCCGCGGCGAGGTCGTGCTGCGCGCGGGCCGCCGCCTGCGGCCGCAGGATGCGGGACTGCTCGCGTCGATCGGCGTCGCAAGCGTCGCGTGCGTGCGGCGCCCGCGCGTGCGCTTCGTCGTGACGGGCGACGAGCTGCTGCCGGCGGGCGCGACGCCGGTCGGCGCGCAGATCGTCGACAGCAACAGCGTCACGCTGCGCGCCCTCGTCGCGCGCGACGGCGGAGACGCCCTGCGCTTCGAGCTGCTTCCCGACCGCGAGAGCGTGATCCGCGACGCGCTCGCGGCTCCCGGCGCCGACGTCGTCCTGGTGTCGGGCGGATCCTCGGTCGGGCGCGAAGACTTCGCGCCGCGCCTCGTCGCCGAGCTGGGCACGCTCGACTTCCACGGCGTCGCGATGCGGCCGTCGAGTCCGGCCGGCGTCGGGCGCATCGGCGGCGCATTCGTGTTCCTGCTGCCGGGCAACCCGGTCTCCTGCCTCTGCGCCTACGAATTCTTCGCCGGGCCCGCGATCCGCGCGCTCGGCGGGCGCTCGCGCGCCTGGCCGCACCGCCGCGTGCGCCTTCCGCTCGCGCGCAAGATCAGCTCCGCCGTCGGCCGCGTGGACTACGTGCGCGTCTGCATCGAGGACGGGCGCGTCACGCCGATCGCGACGAGCGGCGCCTCGATCCTCTCGTCCACGGTGCGCGCCGACGGCTGCGTCCTCGTGCCGCGCGGTCTCGAAGGCATGCCCGAAGGCGCCACGGTGGAAGTGCTGCTCTACGACGATGAGCTGCGCACGGAAGACGCTGCGGCGCCGGGATCGCAGCCGTGAAGCAGCAGCAATTCCTCGCCGTGCTCGATCGCGACGAAGCCGAGCGGCGCTGGCATGCGGCGCTCGATCTCGCGCGGCTCGAGGCCGAGAGCGTTCCGCTCGCGGAGGCCCTCGGCCGCGTACTCGCCGAGGACGTGCGCGCGGAGGTGGACGTGCCGGGCTTCGACCGCTCGAACATGGACGGCTTCGCGGTGCGCGCCGAAGACACCTACGGCGCGAGCGAGAGCGAGCCGGTGCGCCTCGCCGTGAACGCCGAATCGATCGCGACCGGCATCGAGCCGGCGGTCGAAGTAGGACCCGGAACGGCGACGTCGATCGCGACAGGCGGCATGCTGCCGCGCGGCGCGGACGCGGTGATGCCGGTCGAGCACACGGACCTCGAGGACGGCGGCCGCGTCGTCGTGGTGCGGCGCGCGACGACGCCGGGCGGCGCCGTCTCCTTCGCGGGCACCGACATGGGGCGCGGCGAGACGGTGCTCTTCGCCGGCGCGCGTCTCACCTCGCGCGACACCGGCGTGCTCGCGGCGATCGGGCGCGATCGCGTTCCCGTCGTGCGGCGGCCGCGCGTCGCGGTGCTCTCGACCGGCGACGAGATCGTCCCGCCCGGTGCACCGATGCGACCGGGACTCGTGTACGACAGCAACGCGCGCATCCTCGCCGACGCCGTGCGCGAACTCGGCGGCGATCCGGTGCTGGTCGGCTGCTTCCGCGACGACGAGGCGGCGCTGCGCGACGGCGTGCGCCGTGCGCTCGCAGACGCCGACCTCGTGCTGCTCTCCGGCGGCACGTCGAAAGGCGAAGGCGATCTGTGCGCGCGCGTCGTGGACGAACTCGAGCCGGGCATCCTCGTGCACGGCGTCGCGCTCAAACCCGGCAAGCCGATCTGTCTCGCCGCGCACGGACGGCGGCCCGTCGTGATCCTGCCCGGCTTCCCGACTTCCGCGGTCTTCACCTTCCACGAACTCGTCGCGCCGGTGCTGCGCCGCCTCGTCGGCCTGCCGCCGGACCGGCGCGAGACGGTGTCGGCGCGGCTGGCGCTGCGCACGAGCTCCGAGCGCGGCCGCCTCGAGTATCTGCTGGTCGGCCTCGTCGCGGGCGCGGACGGCGCGCTCGCCGCGTATCCGATGGGCAAGGGCAGCGGCAGCGTGACCGCCTTCAGCCGCGCCGACGGCTTCGTGCGGATCCCGCGCAACGTCGAGATCCTCGATGCGGGCGCGCGCGTGGAGGTCACGCTCGTCGGCCGCGACCTGCCGCTCGCCGATCTCGTGGTCGTCGGCAGCCACTGCGCGGGCCTCGACCTGCTCGCGTCCGCGCTCGCGCGCGAGGGCTACACCGTGAAGCTGCTGGCGGTCGGATCGCAGGCGGGGCTCGCGGCGGCCGAGCGTCGCGAGTGCGACGTCGCGCCGATCCACCTCCTCGATCCCGCGACCGGCCGCTACAACGCGCCCTTCCTGACGCCCGGACTCGCGCTCGTGCAGGGCTACGTGCGCATGCAGGGCGTCGTGACGCGGCCCGATGAGACGCGCGACGCCGCGGCGCTCGTCGCCGATCCCGCGCTGCGCATGGTCAACCGCAATCGCGGCAGCGGGACGCGCGTCGTGATCGACGCGCTGCTCGGCGATCGCCGGCCCGCCGGCTTCGCCTACGAGCCGCGCTCGCACTACGCGGTGGCGGCGGCCGTGGCGCAGGGGCGCGCGGACTGGGGCGTCACGATCGAGACCGTCGCGCGCGAGGCGGGGCTGCGCTTCCAGCCGCTGCGCGAAGAGCACTACGACTTCGTCGTGCCCGAAGAGCGCCTGGACCGGCCCGCCGTCGCGGCCTTGCGCCGCCTGCTCGAACCCGGCACCGAAGTGCGCCACGCGCTCGAAGCGCGCGGCTTCCCCGCTGCCGCACCCGAAGCCAAAAGGAGACCTGAATGAGAATCGGGAAGTGCATCGCCTCGTTGGTCGCGTCGTTCGCGCTCGTCTGCGGCTTTTCGATCTCCGCTGCCGCGGCCGAGGCGGCGGGTGAGGTCGTCCTCGCCACCACCACGAGCGTGCGCGACAGCGGGCTGCTCGACGTGCTGCTCCCGCCCTTCCAGAAGCAGACGCAGATCGAGGTGAAGGTGATCGCCGTCGGCAGCGGCGCGGCGCTGCGCATGGCGCGCGACGGCAACGCAGACCTCGTACTCGCGCACGCGCCCGAGCCGGAGGAGGCGCTCGTGAAGGAGGGCTTCGCCCTCGACCGCCGCGCGCTCGCCGAGAACTTCTTCGTGATCGCCGGCCCGCCGGAAGATCCCGCTCGCGTGCGCGAAGCGAAGAGCGCCGCCGACGCGATCGCGCGCATCTTCGCGGCCGGCGCTCCGTTCGCGAGCCGCGGCGACGACTCGGGCACGCACCAGCGCGAGCGCGCACTGCTCACCGCCGCCGGTCTGCCGCCCGAGGCGACGGGCCCGGGCGTGCTGCGCACGGGCTCGGGCATGGGTCCGACGCTGCAGGTGGCGGGCGAGAAGCGCGCCTACGTGCTGACCGACGAGGGCACCTTCCGCGCGCTGCGCGCGCGCATCGGACTGGTCGCGCTGAGCGGCCGCGATCCGGCGCTGCGCAACGTCTACTCCGTGCTGCGCGTCGCGCCGGGCAAGTTCGCGCCGGGACGCATCCGCGCGGAGAACGCGACACGGCTGGCGGATCACCTGCTCTCGGCCGCGTCGCGCGAAGCGATCGCCGGCTTCGGCGCGACGCCCGACGAGGGCCCGCTCTTCGTGCCGCTCGCGGCCGCGCCCGCGCCGTGAACGATCTCGCCGTGGCGTCGCTGGCCGAGATCGCGCTGCGCACGCTCGCAGTGTCGGCCTCCGCGCTGGCCGTCGCGGTGGCGATCGGGCTGCCGCTCGGCATCGCACTCGGGCGGCGCCGCTTCCGCGGCCGCGGCGCGGCCGTGTCGCTGGTGAACACCGCGATGGGACTCCCGCCCGTGGTCGTCGGCCTCGTCGTCGCGCTGCTGCTCTGGCGCAGCGGCCCGCTCGGCGGACTCGGACTCATGTACACGCCGACCGCGATGGTGATCGCGCAGCTGCTGATCGCGCTGCCGCTCGTCGTGGGCCTCTCGCACGCCGCGGTCGGCGCGCTCGGACCCGAGTGGCATCTCCAGGTGCGGGCGCTCGGCCTCTCGGGCATGCGATCGCTGTGGCTGCTGCTGCGCGAGACGCGGCTCGGCCTGCTGGCCGCGGTGATCGCCGCACTCGGCGGCATCCTCTCCGAGGTCGGCGCCGTGATGATGGTCGGCGGCAATCTCGAAGGCGAGACGCGCGTGCTCACGACCGGCATCCTCATGTACACGCAGATGGGACGCTTCGACGACGCGCTCGCGCTCTCGGCGCTGCTGCTCGGCCTGACGCTCGTGCTGACGGGTACGCTCACCGCGCTCCAGCAATCGGGACGGCGATGAGCGGGGCGGTGCTCGAAGCGCGCGACCTGCGCGTGCGGCCGCCCGGCGCGAACGGCCCGGACGGCTTCGAGCTCAGCGTCGGTGCGCTCGCGCTGCACGCCGGCTCGGTGCTCGCGGTGCTCGGCCCGAACGGCGCGGGCAAGAGCACGCTCTTGCGCGCGCTCGCGGGTCTCGAGACGCAGGCGCGCGGGAACGTCACGCGTCACGCGGCGGGTCCCGTCGCGATGGTGTTCCAGCGCCCCGTGATGGTCGCGGGATCGGTGGCATGGAACGTCGCGCTGCCGCTCTGGGGCGCGGGCGTTCCGCGCGCCGAACGCCGCCGCCGCGTAGCGGCCGCGCTCGACCGTTTCGGGCTCGCGCCACTCGCCGCGCGCCGCGCCGACTCGCTCTCGGGCGGCGAGATGCGTCGCGTCGCGCTCGCGCAGGCGTTCGTGCGCGAGCCGGCCGCGCTGCTGCTCGACGAGCCCTTCGACGATCTCGACGCGCGCGCCCAGGAAGCGCTCTCGCTCGACCTGCGCGAGGCGATCCGCGCGACGAACGTCGCGGTCGCGCTCGTCACGCACGACCTGCGCCAGGCGCTGCTGCTCGCCGACCGCATCGCCGTCCTGATCGGCGGGCACCTCGCACAAGTGGGCCCGCGCGACGCCGTACTGCGTCGGCCCGCGAACGTCGAAGTCGCGCCGCTTGTCGGCATGACGAACCTGCTGCCGGGCCGCGTGGTCGCGCGCGATCCCGAAGGCGACGCCGTGGTCGAAATCGCGCCCGAGTACCGGCTGCGCGCGGCGGCGGGCGCGACGATCGGCGCCGACGTGTGGGTCGGCATCCGGCCCGAGCACGTGAAGGTGGACGTCGGCCGCGGCGACACCCGCGTGATCGGCAAGGGGCACGTCGTCCGCACGCTCTCGGACGGCATGCTCGTCACCGCGTGGATCGCGTGGGCGGGACACGAGCTGCGCATCGTCGCGATCGCGGGCCGCGGCCTCGGTCACGCGCTCGCACCGGGCGACGGCGTCTCGCTCGCGCTGCGCCCGCAGGACGTGCATCTGATTCCGCGCTGATGCGACTACTTCGCGAAGAACTCCGCCAGCAGCTGCGCGATGCGAGCGGGCTCTTCCTGCACGACCCAGTGCGTGCCCGATCCGAGCTCGACGAGCGTGCCGGCGTCGAGCAGCTGCGCGCTCGCGCGCGTCAGGTCCGACGGGATGAAGGCGTCGTGCGCCGCGACGAGGAT
>JALOQG010000198.1 GCA_025453505.1 Myxococcota bacterium
TCGAGGTGTGTGAGCGCCTCCTCGTAGCGACCTCGCAGGTAGGCGCTCATGCCGTCGGCGTAGGCGGTCTCGCGCTGCAGGTCCGCGCGAGCGGGATCGCGCAAGAGCGCCGCGGCGAAGAGCTGACGCGCTTCGTCGAAGTACCCGCTCTCGAGATACGAGCGCGCCGCGAGCGCGTAGGCCGAGGCGGCGTCGCCGAAGGCGCGCGCGAAGAACGAATCGAGCGGCTCGCCGAGCACGGCTTCGGCGGATCCGGTGTTCGCGATCAGGTACCGGATCACGAGCCCGTTGTTCTTGTGGCTGGCGAGCAGCGCCTGGAACTGCCGCCGGGTCTGCTCCAGCAGCGCCTCGCATTCGGCGAGCGCTTCGGCCAGCCGGATCCGGGATGCCACCAGGATCCGTTCGAACTCCTCGAAGAGCCCCTCGCTGCCCGGCCCGGCGCGCGCCCGCGCGCGTTCGACCTTCGGCGCGTAGACCTCGAGCTGGTAGAGGTTCTCGCGCAGCTTCATCGCCTCGTGGAACAGCGATCCGACGGCGAGGTCGAAGAGCGCGGCGCCCCCGACCTCGCCGGCGCGGAACAATCCGTGACAGCGCTCCTTGAGCCGGAACAGCGGGCTCGACTCGTTGTCGCCGGCCAGCGCCTGCACCTCCTCGAAGCGCAGCGAGCCGGCGTGATGTCGCTCGAAGAGGCGCCGCAGCAGCCCGTGGACGGACAGGAATTCGCGAACGATGTCGACCAGTCCGGCGTCGGTGCGGGGCACGCGGCCAGCATACCGCCCCGCGGGCCGCTCCCCTATGATGCGGCGCCTTTTCCCCCTGGCGCCTGGAGCCCCCCGCATGCACTCGGTCGATTTCTGGTCGATGACGTTCGTGTTCATGCTCGCGGCCTTCGTCGGGTTCGACGTGATCCGCAGCGTGTCGCGCCTGCTCCACACCCCCTTGATGTCGCTCACGAATGCGATCTCCGCGATCGCGGTGGTGGGTTCGATCATCATCGCGGGCGAACAGAAGACCACGCTCAGCACCGTGCTCGGCACGATCGCCGTGGCCGCGTCGGTCACCAACATCGTGAGCGGCTTCCTGATCACGGACCGCATGCTCAAGATGTTCCGCCAGCCGGGTAGCGGGCGATGATCGAGAACCTCACCTCCGCCGCGTACCTGGCAGCCGGCGCGCTCTTCATCTTCGCGCTGCGCTGGATGTCCCATCCCAAGACCGCACGGCGCGGCGTGTTCGCCGGCGTGCTCGGCATGACGGCGGCCGTCGGCGGCACGCTGTTGCACCCGGAGATCGTCGGCTTCGAGTGGATCGCGCTGGCCGTCGTGATCGGCACTGCGATCGGCATCCCGCTCTCGCGCGTCGCGCTCACCGCAGTGCCGCAGCGGACCGCGATCTCGCACGCGTTCGGTGGACTCGCCGCGGGTCTGGTCGGGACCGCCAAGTACATCCTATGGATGCCGGAAGGAGAGCTCACGCCGTTCCGCACCGGCGCGATCTCGCTCGAGGTGATCCTCGGCTTCCTCACCTTCACCGGCAGCCTGATGGCGGCCGGCAAGCTGCAGGAGTGGATCCCGACCCGGCCCATCACCTACCGCGGCCAGAACGTGATCAACCTCGGGATGCTCGGCGTCGCGCTGCTCGCGGCCGTCGTGCTGGTGATCGACCCGACGCAGTGGTTCCTCTTCCCGCTGCTCGTGATCCTCTCGCTGCTCTTCGGCGTGATGCTGATCCTCCCGATCGGCGGCGCCGACATGCCCACCGTGATCTCGCTGCTGAACTCCTATGCGGGCCTCGCGGCGGTCGCGATGGGCTACGTGCTCGAGAACAAGGTGTTGATCATCGCGGGCGCGCTCGACGGCGCGTCGGGCCTGATCCTCTCGATCATCATGTGCCGCGCGATGAACCGCTCCTTCTCGAACGTACTCTTCGGCGCGTTCGGGCAGGTGGCGGGCGGCCCCGCGACGGCGGCCGAGGCGAAGCCGGTCAAGAGCGCGACGGCGCAGGACGTGGCCGAGCTGCTCGAACTCGCGCGCGAAGTCGTCGTCGTGCCGGGCTACGGCCTCGCGGTCGCGCAGGCGCAGCACCGCGCCTTCGAGCTCTACGAGCAGCTCACCAAGCGGGGCATCCGCTGCCGCTTCGCGATCCATCCGGTCGCGGGCCGCATGCCCGGCCACATGAACGTGCTGCTCGCGGAGGCCAACGTCCCGTACGACGCGCTCGTCGAGATGGACGACATCAACCCGGACCTCGGCCAGGTGGACGTCGCGATCGTCGTGGGCGCCAACGACGTGGTGAATCCCGCCGCGCGCCACGACAAGTCGAGCCCGATCTACGGCATGCCGATCATCGACGTCGACAAGTGCAAGACCGTGATCGCCAACAAGCGCACCATGAACCCGGGCTTCGCCGGCATCGACAACGAGCTCTACACCGCCGACAACACGCTGATGCTCTTCGGCGATGCGAAGGCGGCGCTCGGCGACGTCGTGAAGGCGCTCGCGGGCGAGTCCGGGATGGGCCACTAGCGCCGCTTCGCGGGGTGCCAATCTGCGTCGCACCGCGTGACTCGAAGTCGGCGCGTGCGTCGTTGATTCCGGAGTCGAGTCCTCTACGCTGGCAGAGAGCCCAAGGAGATTCGTCATGTCGCAAGTCGAGCGCGAGAGCCTCGAGGTGGACGTCCTCTTCGTCGGCGCCGGTCCCGGCACCCTGGCGGCGGCGTTGCACCTCTCGAACCAGGTCGAGGCGCACAACGCGAAGGCGGCGAAGAACGGCGGCAAGACGATCGAGATGCCGTCGATCCTCGTGATCGAGAAGTCGGCGTCGGTCGGCGATCACTCGCTCTCCGGCTCGGTGATCAACACCAAGGCGATCGCGGAGCTGATGCCCGACTTCCAGGAGCAGGGCTTCCCGACCGAGTACGTCTGCGACGACGCCTCGTTCTACATGTTCTTCCGCTCCTTCACGATCAAGAGCCCCGTGTGCCCGCCCAACTTCCAGAAGAAGGGCTACCACGTCGCGTCGCTCTCGAACGTCGTGAAGTGGCTCGCGGAGAAGTGCGAGGCCAAGGGCATCGACATCTATCCCGGCTTCGCCGGCGACCAGCTGCTCGTCGAGGGAAATCGCGTGGTCGGCGTGCGGATCGGCGACATGGGCGTCGACAAGCACGGCAAGCCGAAGTCGAACTACCAGCCCGGCATGGACATCCGGGCCAGGGTCACGGTGCTCGGCGAGGGCGTTCGCGGCAGCCTCACCAAACAGCTCGTCGATCGCTTCGACCTCCAGGAGGGCCGCTACCCGCAGGTCTACGAGACGGGCATCAAGGAGATCTGGCGCGTCAAGCCCGAGAAGCACAAGCCGGGCCGCGTGATCCACGGCTCGCTCTTCCCCGACTTCCTTTCGCAGTTCAACGGCATGTGGCTCTACGACATGAAGGACAACCTCGTGTCGTTCGGCTTCGTGACGATGCTCGACTCGAAGAATCCGCACAACGATCCGCATCTCGAGGCGCAGCGTTTCAAGACGACGCCGTTCATGCGCGACCTGCTCGAAGGCGCGGAGCTCGTCCGCTACGGCGCCAAGGCGATCCCGGTCGGCGGCCTCTATGCACAGCCGAAACTCTACTGCGACGGCGCGATGCTGGTCGGCGACTCCGCCGGCATGTGCAACCCGTTCAAGCTGGCCGGCGTCCACATCGCGATGAAGACGGGCATGATGGCGGCCGAGACGATCATCGAGGCGATCGCCGCCGACGACTTCTCGTCCGTGACGCTCGGCGGTTATGCGGAGAAGTACAAGAGCAGCTGGGCCTACGAAGAACACATGGAAGCGCGCAACTTCCACGGCTCCGCCGAAATCAGCCCGATGTTCGCGATGGGCCTGAACATCCCCTTGATGCTGATCACCAAGGGCCGCGGTCTGATCGACCCCCTGCCCTTCACGGCCGGGCACACGCACATGAAGAAGCTCGCCGAGCTGCCCGAGGGCAAGCGCCAGAAGGAAGCCTTCGAGTTCGACGGGAAGCTCACCTTCTCGAAGGAGCACCTGGTCGGCTTCAGCGGCACGCAGCACGAGGTGGACCAGCCGTCGCACCTCGTCGTCGCGGACGTCGACCTCTGCAGCGAGGTCTGCACCGAGGAGTACGGCAACCCCTGCCAGAACTTCTGTCCCGCCGCGGTGTACGAGATGATGCCCGACCCGGATCGCGCGGGGAAGCAGAAGCTCTTCATCCACCACGAGAACTGCGTGCACTGCAAGACCTGCGACATCGCGGATCCGTACCAGGTCATCACCTGGACACCGCCGCAGGGTGGCGAGGGTCCCGACTACACGCAGATGTGAAGCCCTGGGGATCGCCGCTCGCCTGCGGCTCGCTACGCGGGAATCGGTGCCACGTGCTCAGAGAGCGGCGCGGATCGCCGCCGCGATCTCGTCCGAGTCGGCGACGAGCAGCGAGTCGGCGGGAGCGTCGATCTCCGGCGGGAACGGCGCGCCGTCGCCCGTCGTGATCGAGGCGCCGGCTTCCGCGGCGATCAGCAGACCGATGCGTCCGCGCGTGCTGATCGTCGCGTACTTGGCGATGCGCAGGCCACCGCGCACGCCCGGCAGCAGAGGCGCCACGGCGACCGCGCCGCCGCACGCGCGCTGCACCGCGAAGCCGCGCGCCGCGAGCCGCTCCGCCACGGCGTCGGGAACGCCGTCGGAGAGCAGCACCGTGTTCCCGTCGCGCTCGAGCGTCGCCGGCTCGCGCGGCGCCTGCGCCGGTCGTGCCCGCAACGCCCCGCCCTTCCGCACTGCCTCGAAGAGCCAGCCCTCGCGCGGCAAAGCGACCAGCGCCGCCTCGTAGCGACCGTCGATCGCGAGTCCGGCCATCACGGCGTAGGGCCCTCCCGCACCGAGATAGAAGTGCAGCGTGCCGTCGATCGGATCGATCACGATACGCTTGCGCGCGTCGCTGCCGTCGAAGAGCGAGACGCTGCTCGTGTCTTCCTCCGCCTCGAGACGCGCGGCGCGGAACTCCTTCGCGAGCGGGATCAGCAGGGTCTCCTGGGACGCCGTGTCGGCGATCGTCAGCGCGGCCTTCACGGCGGTGGTCGCACCGGGCTTCGGCACGTTCGGAACGCGGCCCTCGAGCGCAGCCGCGATCGCCGACGCCTGGGCCATCGCGGGACCGAGCACGCGGACGAAGGCGCGAGAGGCGGCGGCCGGCATCGCGGCGCAGCGTACGCGAAGCGGACCCCATCGGACCAGCCGGGCGTCGGGTACCTTGCTCCCACGTTCGGGAGGAGTTTCGATGAATCGCGGCCGGCGGATCGAGGCCGTCACCTTCGACTGTTGGAACACGCTGCTGCGCGAACGCGACTTCGCGTTGCCGCGCGAGCGCCGCGCGACGGCGCTGGTCGAGACCGCGACCGGGGCCGGTGTCGCACTCGACGCGACCGCCGCGGGCGACGCCGTCCGCGCCGCCTTCCATCGCCACCTCGCGCTCTGGATGGAAGGCGTCGGGAGCGGCGCGGACGAGATCGCGCGGTGGGCGCTCGAAACGGCAGGCGTCGGCGACGCCGCGGCCCGCGCACCGGAGCTCGCGCGACGCTTCGAAGACGCGGCGCTCGACGGCGATGCCGAGCCGCTCCCCGGTGCGGGCGACGTGCTCGAGCGGCTGCGCAGCCGGGGCGTTCGCGTCGCGCTGATCTGCGACACCGGCATGAGTCCCGGTCGC
>JALOQG010000009.1 GCA_025453505.1 Myxococcota bacterium
CAGGTCAGATACTCGCGCGTGCCCGCGGTGTGCGGGATGCCAACCATCGTGCCGCCGGGCGCCAGCTCCATGCGAGAGAGGTCGAGGCCCGGCAGCGACTCGGGCAGCAGCGGCCGGAGCTGCGCACCCTGGCGCTTCTTCACGCGCACTTCGCTCGCGGCGTAGAGCCGCGCCGCGGTGCGCGGCGGCCCGATCAGCTCTTCGATCGAGACCTGCAGCGCGCCCGCGACCCGCAGCAGCACGACGAGGGTCGGGTTCGCGGAGCCGGATTCGAGGCTCGCCCAGGTCGGTCGCGGCAGGTCCGCCAGCTTCGCCATCTGCTGCTGCGAGAGGCCGCGCGCCTCCCGCAGCCGTCGCACGTTGGCGCCGAGGTTCGTCGCCGTGGTCGCCGTGGTGTCCATCGTGTTGCCACAGTAGCCACCTGACATTTCAATGGCCATCTGGTTGAGGATCTGTCCGAGGGCGTCGATGCTGCTCCCACGACGCCCGATCCAGGAGAACCGCGATGACCGTCCGACTCGAACACGCCAACCTCGCCGTCCGCGATCTCGACGCGGGGATCCGCTTCCTGCGCACCGCCATCCCGGAGTTCCGCCTGCGCGCCGCAGGCGAATGGGACGCCGGTCTGCGCTGGGTGCACGTCGGCAACGACGACGCCTACGTCGCGTTCGTCGAAGCCGCGGCGGGCGAGCCCTGGACGCCCTACACCGGCCGCCCCGGCCTCAATCACCTCGGCTTCGAAGTCGCGGACGCCGCCGCCGTGCGCGCGCGGCTGCTCGCCGCGGGCTACGCGGAATCGACGGTGCCCAACGCGCATCCGTATCGCACGCGCGTCTACTTCCGCGACGCCGAGGGCAACGACTGGGAGTTCGTCGAGTACCGTTCGACGGATCCCGCGCAGCGCAACGACGCGAGCCTCGACGGCATCGCAGTCGCGAAGGAGGACGGCGATGCGCGCTGAATCGAAGGCCGACTACTCGCAGCTCGACGTCGCGCTCGAGCAGCTCGCCGGCTTCGGGCCGGATCTCTCGAACGGCATGACGAGTCACGCGCCGATGGTGGTCGAGGCGCTCGCCGCGCTCGGCCGCGCCGATGCGACGCTGCCGTGGCTCGACACCTACCGGCATCTGCTGCTGCCGCGGCCGGCCGCGCGCGATCGGATCGAGCGCAGCGCGTGGCGCGCCGCGCTCGCGAAGCCCGAGCGCACGGGCGACTGGAACGCGTTCTTCGAGAACGAGCTGGCGGACGCGCCGTGGCGCGACGTGCTCGCGCGCTGGACCGCGCGGCTCGCGCCCGGCTACTGCGCGGCCGCGACGCACGGCGTGCTGCGCGTCGGTCACGCGGCGCGCGCGCTCGCGCACGGCGAAACCCCGCTGCGCGTGCGTGAGCTCGGCGACGCGCTCGCGGCGTGGGCCGCCAACTACCAGACGCTGCCGACCGGCGCCGCGCAGCAGAGTCGCCACCCGGTGCGCGACGCGATCGCCGCGGTGCCGCTCGTGCCCGAGACCGAGCGCGTGTTCACCGGCACGATCGTGTCGTCGCTCGAAGGGCTGGATCGCTTCGCGCCGTTCGCCGGCGTGATCGACCTGCTCGACGTCGCCCATCCCGCCGAGCGCCTGCTCTCCGCGCTGACCGAGGGCTTCGCGCGCGTCTACCTCGCCAACGCGCGCGACGGCCTCACGACGATCGTGTTCGTGCACGGCGTCACGTCGATCGCGGCGCTGCGCGGCATCGCGCCGGTTCTCGCGCCGGACGATCTGCGCGACGCGACGCGCTACGCGTGGCAGTCGAGCAGTGCGCTCTACGCGGCGTTCGGCTCGCAGCGGGCGGCCATCGGCGAGATCGAGGCGCCGCGCGAATCGGCCGAGTCGATCGTCGAGCGCGCGATCGCGAGCCACGACGACCACGCCATCAAGTTCACGGAGGCCTGCCTGCGCGAACACGCGATCGCGCCGTCGCCGGCCTATCTCGCGGCCGCCTCACACGCCGTGGAAGTCCTCAGCCGCCCGACTTCTTGACGGTCCAGCCGAGCTTCGCGAGTTCGGCGACGAGCAGGTCGCGGTGATCGCCCTGGATCTCGATCACGCCGTCGCGCACGGTGCCGCCCGAGCCGCACAGGCGCTTCAACTTCGAAGCGAGTTCGTCGAGCGCGTCGCCGCCGATCGGCGCGCCGGTCACGACCGTGACGCCCTTGCCCTTGCGGCCCTTGGTCTCGCGCCCGACGCGCACGACGTGACCGCCGGGCGTCGCCGCAGCGGCGGCTGCTGCCTTCGCGTTGCACTTGCAGACGGCCGTCGGCCGCCCGCAGTGCCGACACACGCGACCGTGCTCGGACGAGTAGACGAGCTTCGAGTTCGACATCGCGACGTTCAGTGTTCCGCGAGCAGGCGCCCGAAGCCAGTGATGGGATCCGCGACGCCGAGCGCGCGCAGCGCCTGCCAGTAGAGCGCCGCGTTGCAGGCGATCACGGGCTTGCCGTGCGCGCGCTCGAGCGCCTCGATCTGGTGCAGCACCGGAAGCCCCGTGCCGACCTGCACCAGCGCCTCGACCGCGTTCGTGTCGGCTTCGCCGAAGATGCGCTGGATCGCATCGCGTGGCGTGCGCGCGATCGCGTCGATGCTCGGGCAGGCGAGTCCGGCGATGCGCACCACCTCGAAGCCGGCCGACTCGAAGGCGGCGCGCGCGCGTTCGTTCGCGGCCGCGTCGAAGGGCGTCACGATTCCGATGCGACGTGCGCCGAGCGCACGCAGCGCCGCGTGCGGCGCGTGCGAGGCCGTGAAGACGGGGCGTTCGCAACGCTGCGCGAGACTCGTCGCGACCGTCTCCAGCATCGCGAGGCCGTTCGGGAATGCCTCCGTCGCGAGGCCGATCAGCAGCGCATCCGGCGCGCAGGCCATCAGCTTCGTGGCGGCCTCGCCGATGTCCTCGACCACTTTCGCATCGAGGGCGAAGCGCGCCGTCTGGTTGCTGACGCCCGCCGGCCGCAGCGCGTCCAGCTCCGGCTGCACGGCCGTGTTGAACCAGGGCACCAGCACGCCGAGGATCCGGCGCGGGGCGATCGTGTCGGTCATGGGAACTCCGGGGCGGCGAAACCGGCCAGCATCGTACAGCCGATCCGTCGAGGCGGCGCGGCCGCTCGCAACCGGCCCCGCTGCGCGCCATCCTCCGCTCTCGCACCGCGTCGGTGCGGCGATCGCGGCCGGGCGGGGATCCACCGGGCGGGAGGCTCAGGGTGGAAGCGGGTTCGCGCGAGAGAGAACGCCTCCCGCTCTCGCTGCTGCTGCTGTACGGATTCCCGAGCTTCGCCGGCGCCGCGATGCTGGTCCCCATCTACATCCACCTGCCGAAGTTCTATTCCGACGTGGTCGGCGTGCCGCTCGGGTTTCTCGCGATCGGCATCGCGGGCGCGCGCGCGCTCGACGCGCTTTCGGATCCGCTGGTCGGCTGGCTCTCGGACCGTACGAACTCGCGCTTCGGGCGGCGGCGTCCGTACATCGCGCTCGGCGCGCCGCTCTGCGCGATCGCCTTCTACGCGCTCTTCGCGCCGCCCGAGCGGCTCGACGTCGGCCAGGCCTCCACGTGGTTCGCGATCTCGTTCGTCGCCTACTTCGTCCTGCACACGGTGTACGCGCTGCCGCACTACGCGCTCGGGCCGGAGCTGACGCTCGACTACCACGAGCGCACGCGCCTGTTCGGCTATCGCGAAGCCTTCGCGATCCTCGGTACGGTGATCGCGGCGGCGGCGCCCGGCGCGCTGATGAGCGCCGGCGGCCTCAGCGAACGCGCGGCGTTCCGGGACCTCGGCTTCGTGTTCGCGATCGCGCTCGCGGTCTCGTGCTGGATCCTCGCGGTACGCGTCAAGGAGCGGCCGGAGTTCGCGACGCGCACGTCGAACCCGTTCGTGCCGGGCGTGCGGCGCGCGCTGCGCAACCAGCCGTTCCGCGTGCTGCTCGGCTCCTACGTCGTCGGCTCGGCCGCCGGCGCGATTCCCGGCACCTTCATGCCCTTCTTCAACGCCTACGTGATCCGGCCCGAGAACGAGGCCGGCTGGCTCGCCACCTATCTCGCGGCGTACTTCGGCGCAGGCTTCCTGTTCCTGCCGGTGTGGCTGTGGGCCGCGCGCCGCTTCGGCAAGAAGCCGACGTGGCTCGCGAGCTTCGCGTTCGGCATCAGCGGCGGCGCCGGCATGTTCTTCCTGGACCGCGGCGACACGCTCGCGACGCTGGCACTCATCATCTGGTCGGGCTCGTCGTTCGGCGCCGGCCTCTTCCTCGGCCCGTCGATCCAGGCCGACGTGATCGACTACGACGAACTGCACACCGGCAAGCGTCGCGAGGCGCAGTACACCGCGTTCTGGGCGATGCTGCCGAAGTTCGTCGCGATCCCGAGCGCGGCGATCCCGATCGCGGTGCTCGCGACGCTCGGCTACCGGCCCAACGTCGAGCAGACGCCCGAGGTGGTGCTGGCGATCCGCGCGATCTTCGCGCTGCTGCCGGCCTTCTTCTCCGCGCTCGCGTTCGTCGTCGCGATGCGCTTCCCGATCGACGAGCGCGCGCACCAGCGCATCCGCGCCGGCATCGCCGCGCACGCGCGCGGCGAGAGCGCGATCGATCCGCTGACCGGCGAGCGCGTGTTGCCGCCGAACCAGCGCGCCGTCGACGAAGACACGGGCTGGTTCCTCGATCACTTCTCGCGCCGCGAGCTGCAGAGCTATCTCGGGTCCGGCGGCGGCGTGTTCCAGCGCCGCGTGGCGTTCGCGGTGACGCTCGCGCTCGGCGTCTGCGTCGGCGCGAGCATGATCGTCGCTTCGCGCGTGACGAGTCTCGAAGAAGATCCCGGCCCCGTCGCGGTGATGGCGATCGTCGTCGCCGGCTTCGCGCTCGCGGTCACCTGCTACCACCTGGTGCGGCTGTGGCAGGCGCGCCGCCTCGCGCACGGCGCGGTCGATCGCAGCGTCGTCACCGCGTGGCTCGACGGCGCAGCGCGCGACGAATCGCTCGTCGTCGCCGCCGTGGAGTAGCGCCGGTGACGACGCCGCTCCGCTCCGCCGACGCCGCGAAGATCCTGCTCGTGCGCGCGATCGAGGAGACCGTGCCCGCGAGCGCGCTCGCGCCCGAAGCCGATGCGGCCGCGAGCGCGCAGGACGCACACGGCGAAGCGGACTGGGTGCTGCGGCGCGCGGCGCACCGGCTCGACCACGATCTCGCTGGCCATCGGCCACTGCTGCAACTCGCCGCCGCACCGCACGCGCCGGGCATCGCACTCGCGCTGCCGTTCCTGCTCGGCGCGCTCGCCAACTCGTTCGGCCCGACCGCGCAGATCCACGTGCTCTACAACCCGATCGCGGTGCTGGTCGCGTGGAACCTCGCGCTCTACGCCGTGCTCGCGATCGCGCCGTTCGCGTGGCGCGCGCGCCGGGTGCGATCGGGGGCGCCCGTAGTCGTCGCGCAACCGGCCGCCGCGCCCGCGCACGAGGTGCGACCCGGTGGCGCGCGCGGCTTCCTGCTGCGCCGCATGATCCCGAGCTTCTTCTTGCGGCTGCACCGCGGCGCACGCGAGACGGCGGCCAGCGCCTCGCAGTCCGGCGCCGTCGCGCGGCGCTTCTGGTCGCTGTGGCTCGACGCTGCGGGCGCGCTGCCGGCGGCGGGCCTGCGACGCTGGCTCCACGCGTCCGCGGCCGCGCTCGCGGTGGGAGCCGTCGCGGGCATGTTCGTGCGCGGCGTCTTCTTCGAGTACGCGATGGTGTGGCGCAGCACTTTCGTGCGCGATCCGGAGAGCGTCGCGACGCTGCTGCGCCTCGTGCTCGGTCCCGCGCGGCTCGTGCTCGGCGATCCGCTGCCCGACGCCGCCGACGCGACGCAGATGCTGGGCGCCGACGGCGTGCCCGCGGCCGCGTGGATCGGCGCGTGGGCGGTGACGGCGGGGCTCTTCGTGGTGGCGCCGCGCAGCGTGCTCGCGCTCGTCGCGACGCTGCGCCAGCGGCTGCGCGCGCGCCGCATCCCGCTGCACTTCGAGGATGCCTACTTCGAGCAGCTGCTCGCCGGTGTGCACAAGGTCCAGATCGAACGCATCGAAGCCGCGATCGGCGACGACGTCCGCAGCGCCACGGCGCAGCTCGCCGACTCGATCGCCGAATTCGTGTGTCTGCGTCTCTACGACGAACGCCTCGTCCCGAAGCTCCGCGATTTCCGCGCCAGCGGTGGCAGCGTCGAGGCGCTGGAAGACGAGATGGAGGCCGCGTGTCAGGCGTTCCAGCCCGAACTCGACGCGGAGCTCGTGCGCGCGCGCGCGGCCTTCGAGACGACGCTGCGGCTCGCGATCGAGCGCACGCTCGGGCAGGACTTCGGCCTCGGCGAGTCGAAGGTCGCCGTCCACGCGGGCGAGCTGCCGGTCGCGCTCGGCGGCGCCGTCGGCCGCGAGATCTCGAACGCCGTCGGGGCGGCGGTCTCGACGGGCGTCGCGCTCGTCGTCGCGACGCTCTCGGGCGGCTTCGGCCATCACCTCGGCGCGGCGATCCTCGTCGCGCTGCTGCACACGACCGGTCCCGTCGGCTTCCTGATCGGCGGACTCGGTGGACTCGTCGTCGCGGGCGCGGGCTGGTATCTCGGCCGCGACCGGATGGCGCGCGAGATGCGCAGCCTGAAGCTGCCGCGCTGGCTCGCGCGCATCGTGCTGCGCGAGGGCGCGCTGCTCACGCTCGTCGCGGACGGACGCTTGCAGTGCCGCGCCGCCGTGCGCGATCGGCTCGCCGCGGAGCTCGAGCCGCTCGTGCCGCAGCTCGCCGAGGAGATCTGGGCGAAGCTGCGTCGCGCATTGCCGGTCGCGGCGCTCGCGCCCGCCGCGCCCGAGGGAGACGCGTCGTGAGTGAAGACCTCGAGTTCACCGATCATCTCGGCTTCCGCACGCTCGGCATGCAGGACGGCGCGTTCGTGATCGACCTCGATCTCGAGCGCCGCCACATGAGCCGCGCCGATCGCGCACACGGCGGCGTCCTCTTCTCGATGCTCGACACCGCACTCGGTCGCGCCGTGATCGAAGAGCTGCCGCCGGGCCGCGGCTGCGCGACCGTCGAACTCAAGATCAACTACTTCCGCCCGGTGCAGAGGGGACGCATTCGCGCCTCGGGCCGCTGCGTACAGCGCACGAAGTCGCTCGCCTACGCCGAGGGCGACATCGTCAACGAAGAGGGCAAACTTCTCGCCCGCGCGACCGGCACCTTCTTCCTGACCGACACGATGCGCCAACCCGATCGCGAGCGCGTCTAGCCCGATCCCTCGCCGCCGCTCCGCTGCCACGAGCCTTGCTCCAGCGCGATCTTCCCGCGCGCCATCGCGCGCTCGCCCGTGACGACGTCGAAACGCGCTTCGAGCGGGACGGCGCGTTCGCGGGCGAGGTCGATCGGCACGCCGCCCGTCACGACGTCGTGCCGCACGCGCAGCTCGGCTTCGATCGCGGCGGCGACCACGTCGAGCGAGATCGGGCCGATCTCGTCGGCGATGCTGCCCGTCGTGTCGGGGCGCCACGCGAACTCCATCGCGGCGTAGACCGGCTCGAGGACTGCGCGCACGCGCGCGCTGCCGTCCACCACGAGCACCCCGCCGACGTGCGCGGCGCCGCGGATCACGCGCTGGCCGACGCCCATCAGCTTGCGTTCGCCGCGCGCGGAGACGCTGTGATCGCCGGGGCAATATTCGCCGGGCACGGCGCCGATGCGCGCGTCGACGCCGAGCCGGCGCAGCGCGGCGGCCATCAGCTCGGCCAGTTCCTCGAAGCGCGCGTGGATGCCGTCGCGGCCTTCGCCGACGGGCAGCGTCCAGGCGAAGGCGAGCGTGTCCGTGTGGAAGACGGCGGCGCGGCCGCCCGCGAGACGCAGCGACGGCGCGAATCCCATCGCGCGCGCCGCTGCGACGGCCGCGCCGAAGCCGGCCTGCGCGGCGTCGATGCCGGAAAACGCGAGCACGTCGTCGGGCCGGTAGAGACGGAACGTTTCGGGTGCATCGCCCGCCGCGACGAGGTCGAGCAGCGCGCGCGAGAACGCGGTGTCGAGCGCGGGCCGGCCCGGGAAGCTCGTGTCGACGAAGTGCACGCGACGCACCCGTGCAGGCTAGCGCCGCACGCGTTTGCGGTCGCCGAAACGCAGCGCGCCCCGAACCGTCGGCCGGCTCGGGGCGCGCGCACTTCGCAGCGGGCGCCTACTCCTCCGGCGCTGCGTCCTCGCACACGACCCGCGTGCCGTCCTCGTTGAAGGGCGGATCGTTCACCGGCACCGCGCGCGGATCGCCCGGCAGCAGCAGGCCCGGATCGTCGCTGTCCACGTCGACCCAGTCCGGCGTCTCCTCGAGCATCGCCACCAGCCAGTCCCGCACGGTGGGCACGTTGCCGGTCGTGTCGCTGTAGACCTTGTTGTTGCCCCACATCGTGTGCCGCGTTCCGCTGCCGATGTAGAAGCGGAAGTTGTCGGCCTGCGAGCGCGTGTCGTCGTTGAGCATGCGCATGATCGAGTTCCACTCGCACGCCGGCGGCCACCAGTTCGACCAGAGCAGCGGATTGCTCTGGTTGAGCATGATGTTGTAGAAGCCGATCTGGCCGCCCGAGCCGCCGTCGTAGGCGGTCGAGTAGGTCGCGTAGCGGTTGTGCGGGTAGAAGAGCGCCGACTCGGTCCACAGATCCGCGGCCGTGAGCTCGGTCAGCGGAACGTTCAGGCCCGGAATCCAGGCCGGCAGGTTGTCCTCGATGCCCCACTTGGAGAGATCGTTCTCGAGGAAGTCCTGCGTGATGACGCCGTTGCCGCCGTCACCGACGACGGCGAAGTCCGTGGACGGCCACACCGTTTCCTGGAGCGGCAGCGAGTTCACGACCGCGCCGTAGGAGCCCGCGCTCGAGCCGGTGACGAACACCTGCTCCGGATTCACGAAGTGCTCGCGCGCCCACTTCTCCGCGACCTGCGCGTTGGTGAAGCCCTTGTGGCGGATCGTGACCGATCGCGCCGGACCCGCGCGGTGCTCGACCACGCGATCGCCCCAGTGCACGTCGCCGGTGCAGTACGGCACGAACACCGCGTTCCAGTCCTTGAACGGATTGTCGGGGTTGTTCAAGTTGGCGAAGCCCGACTGGAAGTTGGCCGGATTGTCGCCCGGACCCGTCGAGGTCTTGTGCGTCGGGAGCGTGCAGGTCAGATAGTTCCAGCACGCGCCGCCGCCCTGGTAGTACATCAGGGTCTTGTTGACGGTGCCGCGCTTCACGAAGAAGACCCACGGCGTGCCGTTGCCGCAGGTCGGCTCGAGCGTCTTGCCCTGGTACTCGATCGACGCATCGGGCGTGATCATCGTCCATTCGGTGGAGACGTTCGGCGACACCAGCACGGCGCGGAGCGCGGCGTCGGTGCCCTCGATCACGGCGTCTTCGACCGGGCCGTCGACCTTCGCGAGCGCTGCGGCGCGGCGATTGCCGAGCAGCTTGCGCAGGCGATCGTTGCCGCGGCCGAGCAGGTGCTGTCCTTCGGCCGCGAGGATCTGTTGACACGTAGCGGCGGCAGCGGCCGCTTCGTTCGTCGAGATCGCCGCGGAGGCGATCTCGGCGGCCGCGGCATCGAGCAGTTCCGCCATGCCGGCGGCCGACACCGTGGTGTCCACGCACGACACGCCCGCCGCTTCCGAGCGGGCCTCCGCGGAGGCCCAGGTCTTCTCGATCTCGCGCAGCGTCGAGGGGTTGGGCCGGGCATCGAGCGCGGCGTCGAGGACGGCCGCACGGCAGTAGCGGCCCGCCGCGATCAGCTTCGTCTTCACGCAGCCTTCCGTCGGATAGGCATTGGAGTTGGCGCGGGCATCGGGGGCCACGACGAGCAGGAGCCCGAGCGGCAGGGCGAGCGAGAGCAGCAGACGCGACTTCATCCGAAACACTCCTCCAGACTGGGACAGGTTCGCCGGTCGAAGAACCGACCGGGCACCTTCTCACGAAACCGACTCTGCGGTCAACGGCGCAACGAGGGGAGTCGCACGCAGGGCCGGGCCGGGATCGCGGCCCGGACCCGCCTCGTGGCCGGCAGGATCGAGGGCACTTACCCGTCTGGTAAGCGGCTTCCGGCGCCCCCCTGCCGATATCCTGCCAACCCATGACCGCCGCGACGCACACCGACAGGCCCGACTTCCACCTGATCCACCCGGACCACTACGCCGCCCACGGCTACCCGCACGACGTGTGGAAGCGGCTGCGCCGCGAGGATCCCGTGCACTGGTTCGATCGCACGCAGGGCCGGCCGTTCTGGGCGATCACGAAGCACGCGGACATCGTCACGATCGGCAAGCGGCCCGATCTGTTCCTGAACGGGCCGCGCCTCGTGCTCTCCCACGAGCCGGAGCTGCCCAACGTCTTCCCGCCGACGCTGATCCAGCTCGATCCGCCCAAACACGGGCTGTATCGCCAGATGATCAGCAAGCGCTTCACGCCGCGATATCTCCAGCGCATGCACGGCGACATCGAGCGCATCGGCAAGCAGATCGTCGACGAGCTGCTCGACAAGAGCGGCTCGGATCGATACGGCGAGTGCGATTTCGTCTCGGAAGTGTCGGCGCCGCTGCCGATCGCGGTGATCGCGTGGATGCTCGGTGTCCCCGAGTCCGACTGGCGGCTGCTCTTCGACTGGACCAACCGCACCATCGGCGCGGGCGATCCCGAGTACCGCGAAGCGGGCAAGACGCCGCAAGAGACGGCGATGGCCGCGATGACCGAGACCTTCGCCTATTTCGCGAAGCTGATCGAGGAGAAGCGCAAGAAGCCGGCCGACGATCTGGTGACGCTCTTCGCGAACCTGAAGATCGACGGCCAGCCGCTTCCCGAGATCGACGTGCTCACCTTCTGCCTGATCATCGTGATCGCCGGCAACGAGACGACGCGCAACGGCACGACCGGCGGCATGCTCGCCTTCATCGAGCACCAGGACCAGATGCGCAAGCTGCAGCGCGATCCGTCGCTGCTCGAATCCGCGGTCGAGGAAGTCGTGCGCTGGACCAGCCCGATCATCCACTTCGCGCGCACGGCGACGCAGGACTTCCCGCTGCGCGACAAGGTGATCAAGGAGGGCGACGGCATGGCGCTCTTCTATCCGTCGGCGAATCGCGACGAGGAGATCTTCCCGGACGGCGACGTGTTCCGGATCGACCGCAAGCCGAACCACCACCTCGGCTTCGGCGTCGGCGAGCACTTCTGCCTCGGCTCGCACGTCGCGCGGCTCGAACTCGCGATCGCGTACAAGCACCTGCTGCCGCGCATCGAAGAGATCGAAATCTCGGGCGAGGTCGTGCGGCTCGCCTCGTCGCTCGTCGGCGGCGTCAAGCGCCTGCCGATCCGGTACAAGCTCAAGCCCGCCTGAGAGCCCGTCCACCGCGACCCGGTGTAGACTCGCGCTCCATGGGCCAGGAAGTCGTCGTCGTCCGCGCGCCCGCGCCGTGCTCGCTGGACGAACTCGTCGCGCGCATCCGGCCGGCGCTCGAAGCCGCCGGCGCCCTGCGCGCGGTCGTGTTCGGGTCCTGGGCGCGCGGCACCGCCGACGGATTCTCGGACCTCGATCTCGCGGTCGTCCTGCGCACCGATCTCCCGCCGCTCGATCGCCCGCGCCTGCTCGGCGCCGTCCTCGACGCGCTTCCCGGCATCGGCGTCGATCTCGTCGTGTACACGCCCGAGGAGTGGGAGCAGGGGCTCGCGCGCGGAATCGACCTCTTCGATTCGATCCGACGCGAAGGGGTGACGGTCCATGCACGACGCGACGCGTGAGTCCACTCGCTGGCTGGCGTCGGCGCACGACGATCTCGATGCGGCGCGGCTTCTCGCCGCGAACGGACGCAACGCACACGCCTGTTTCCTGGCCCAGCAGGCCGCCGAGAAGTCCGTGAAGTCGCTCCACTACGGCCGCGGGGCGCGCAGCGTGATCGGTCACAGCGTGCGCGAGCTGATCGAGCGGCTCGAGCCCCGCGATCCGGCTCTCGACGCAGTGCTCGACGCCGCGCGAGAGCTCGACCTGCTCTACATCCCGACCCGCTACCCGAACGGTCTCCAGGCCGGCACGCCGACGCAGGCGTTCTCGGCCGCGCAGGCGGAACGCGCCCTCGCCGCTGCGGTGCGCGTGATCGCCGCCGTCAGCCCGGCCGCACCAGCGTGATCTGCGCGGCGGTGTTGGCGCGCTCGCGGAAGGCGCCCTCGCAGTAGGCGAGATAGAAGTCCCAGAGGCGCTGGAAGCGCGCGTCGAGGCCGAGCGCCGTGACGCGATCGAGGTGCGCGAGGAAGCGATCGCGCCAGTGCCGCAGCGTCTCGGCGTAGTGCGGCGTGATGTCGTCGAGGCGCAGGAACTGGAGATCGCTCCCGCAGCGTGCGAGCGCGTCCGAAATGGCGCCGACCGAGACGAGCTGGCCGCCCGGAAAGACGTAGCGCTTGACGAAGTCGACGCTGCGCAGGGAACTGGCGAGATCGCGCTCGGCGACGAGGATCGCCTGCAGGAACATGCGGCCGCCTTCGCGCAGGCGCGCCGTGCAGGTCCGGAAGAAGGCCGGCAGGTGTGCGTGGCCGACGGCCTCGATCATCTCGATCGACACGAGCTTGTCGTAGGTGCCGGCGAGATCGCGGTAGTCCGAGAAAAGCACTTCGATCCGGTCTGCGAGGCCGGCCTCGGCGACGCGCTGCTTCGCCAGCTCGAACTGCTCGCGCGAGATCGTCGTCGTCGTGACGTGGCATCCCGTCGTTCGCGCCGCGTGGATCGCGAGCCCGCCCCAGCCGGTGCCGATCTCGAGCAGACGATCGTCGGGACCGAGCTCCAGCGCGCGGATCGCGCGATCGAACTTGTCGCGCTGCGCCTCCTCGAGGGACGCGGCGTCCTGCTCGAAGACGGCCGACGAGTACGCGAGCGTCGGGTCGAGGAAGAGCGCGAAGAAGTCGTTGCCGAGATCGTAGTGCGCCGAGATGTTGCGCCGTGCGCCGCCGCGCGTGTTGTTCCGCAGCGCGTGCCACGCGCGCAGGCCCGGACGCGTGATCCGCGCGAGACCGGAGTCGAGACCCGCGAGCGCCTCGCGATTGCGCGCGAGGACGCGGATCACCGCGACGAGGTCGTCGCTGCTCCACAGGCCCTCGAGATACGCCTCGGCGCCGCCGAGCGCGCCGCGCAGGGCGAGCACGCGGTGGAAGGCGGGCGCGTGTACGTCGATCTCGCCGCGCAGCGCGCGGCCGTCGTCGCCGAACGTGCGCACGCGATCGCCTTCTCGCAGCACGAGCTGGCCGTGCCGGATCTTCGCGAGCCGCGCGTACACCGCGCGGCGTGCGATGCGGTCGAGCGGACTGGCTGCGGAGAGGGCGGGAATCCCGAGAGCGGCGGCGCGGTGGCTCACGCGGCGACCTCCTGATCGGTCTCGCGATCGCGAGGATGGCGATGGTAGCGCGCGCCCTTGCGGTGGAGTCGAAGCGCCTGCCAGTAGATGTTGGCGGCGACCTGGGCGGTCATGAGCGGATGCCGCACGAGCGCCCGCGCGAGCGAGGCCCCCGTGATCGGCCGCCGGCGCAGGGCGAGCGCGGCGTCGAAGAGCGGTGTCGCCTCCCCGTCCAGCGTCTCGATGCGAATCGAGAGCGTGTCGGCGGGCAGCGCGAAGCGCCAGCGATACGTCAGCTCCATCGGGTGGAACGGCGAGACGTGCATCTCCTTGCGGGACGCGAAGCGCTGGGTGCGTCCGGGGCGCGGAACCGGGAGAACGTACTGGTGCCGTTCGCCCCAGGGCGTGTTGGTCACGTCGGCGACGATCGCAGCGACGTCGCGGCCGGCCGCGTCGAAGCAGAAGTGGAAGCTGACCGGGTTGATCACGTAGCCGGCGTAACGAAGGTGCGTCAGCAGGCGCACCGGTCCGCCGGGCCGCACGCCGGTGCGCTCTTCGACGAGATCCCGGACGCTGCGATCGAGCGGCAGGCGTGGATCGCCGAAATGGTCTTCGCGGCAGAAGCGCGCGAGCGCGGGCCGCGTCGTGGACCAGAGCCAGCGCCCGCGGAACACCTCGTCGAGCTCCGCGAGATCCAGATAGAGCAGATGCAGCGGCATCTCGAAGCGGTGCTCGACCGGGCGGAAGCGCCGGTGCACGACGCGGCCTTCGTAGAGACAGCTCTGCATCAGAGCGGCGCACCGAGCTTCGCGCACACGCTGGCTGCGCTGCGCACGCCGTCCTCGTGGAAGCCGTAGCCCCAGTAGGCGCCCGCGAAGTGCACGCCGCCGCGGCCGTCGATCGCGTCGTGCAGCCGCTGCGCGGCGATCGCGTCCTGGTCGAAGACGGGGTGGCGGTACGTGAAGCGCGCGAGCACGCGCTGCGGATCGATGCGATCCGCGCCGTTCAGCGTCACGAAGTAGTCGCGGCGCGTGCGCAGATCCTGGAGCCGGTTCATGTGGTACGAGACGAAGACGCGCTCGCGGGCGTCGCGCGGCACGCGGTAGTTCCAGCTCGCCCAGGCGCGCCGGTGCGACGGCATCACCGACGCGTCGGTGTGCAGCAGCGTGTCGTTCTCCTGGTAGCGGATCGCGCCGAGCACGCGGCGCTCGAGATCGCTCGCGTCCGTCAGCATGCGCAGCGCGTCGTCGCTGTGGCACGCGAGCACGACGCGATCGAAGCGCTGCACCGCGCCTTCGGCCACGACGTCGATCCCCGCCTGCGTGCGGCGCACGCCGCGCACGGGGCAGCGCACGTGGATGCGATCGCGGAACGGTGCGATCAGCGCCTCGACGTAGCGGCGCGAGCCGCCGCGCACGACGCGCCACGGCACGCTCGAGCGGCGCGCCAGCAGGCCGTGGTTCGCGAAGAAGCGCACGAAGGTGCGGGCCGGGAAGCGCAGGAACTCGCCGGGCGTCGCCGACCAGATCGCCGCGCCCATCGGGATCAGGAACAGATCGACGAAGTCGGGCGAGTAGCCGGCTCCGCAGAGCCAGTCGCCCAGCGCGAGCTTGCCTTGATCGTCGTGCTCGAGGAGATCCGGCGCCTCGCGGAAGAAGCGGCGCAGATCGCGCAGCATGCGCAGGAAGGGCGGACGGACGGCGTTGCGCGGATCCGCGAAGACCGCGGCGAGACTGCGGCTGCCCCACTCGACGCCGCGCTGCTCGCACGCGACCCCGAAGCACATGTCGCTCGGCTGCGTCTCGACGCCGAGCGTGGCGAAGAGGCGCGTCAGCAGCGGGTAGGTCGTCTCGTTGTAGACGATGAAGCCCGTGTCGACCCCGAAACGCGCGCCGTCCTCCTCGACGTCCACGGTGCTGACGTGGCCGCCGATGCGCGCGTCGGCCTCGAACACGTGGACGTCGTGCGCGCGATGCAGGGCGTGTGCGCAGACCAGACCCGAGACGCCCGTCCCGACGACGGCGATCTTCAAACGTTCGCCCCGCGCGGCGCGAGCAGCTGGTGGACGACGTACCACTGCGTCCCGTTCTCGCAGGCGAAGAGCTCCGCGCAGGCGAGGAAGAAGAGCCGCCAGCGGTGCAGCCAGCGCTTGGCTTCGCCGCGTCCGTAGGTGTCGGCGAGGATCGCGAGCACGGCGTCGCGGCGGGCGTCGAGGTTCGCGAGCCACGCCTCGCTCGTGCGCGCGTAGTGCGTGCCCGGCACGCGCCACAGGCGCTCGACCGCGAGATCGTGCGGGAAGTGCGAGAGCCAGTTCTCGCTCGGCATCATGCCGCCGCTGAAGAAGTGGCGCGCCATCCAGTCGCCGGGCCCGCGGTCGACGTAGGGATAGGCGTGCTTGCGGTGACAGAAGTGATGGACGAAGAGACGGCCGTCCGGCGCCAGCCACTGCGCGATGCGCGCCAGCAACTCCTCGTGATTGCGCACGTGCTCGAACATCTCGACCGACACGACGCGGTCGAAGCGGCCCTGCGCCTCGAAGCGGTTCACGTCGGCGGTGGTGATCGTGAGGTTGTAGAGACCGCGCGCCTCGGCGCGCTCGAGGATCGAGCGCCGCTGCGATGCCGAGTTCGACACGCCGACGACGCGTGCGTTCGGGAAGCGCTCCGCCGCCCACAGCGAGAAAGATCCCCAGCCGCAGCCGAGATCGAGGATCGCCATGCCGTCCTCGACGCCGGCGCGTTCGGCGGTCAGCGCGAGCATGCGCTGCTCGGCGCCTGCGAGGTCGTCGCCGTCCTCGAAGAGCGCGCACGAGTACTTCCGGTGCGGCCCGAGCACCGTCTCGAAGAACGCCGCCGGCACTTCGTAGTGCTGCGCGTTGGCGAGTTCGGGCACCAGCGCGATGGGGCTCTTGCGGCACTGCTCCGCGAACGCGCGCACGACCGCGTCAGCGGGACCCAGCGCCGCGAGTTCGCGCAGGCGCTCGGCGAGCATGCGCCGGATGCCGAAGCGGACGATCGCGTCGGGCACGAGCCCCTGCTCCGCGAGATCCGCGACGCGGGCGGTCAGGGCGCCCAGCCCATCCTGTACGAGTCCCAAACGATCCTCCTGCAGCGCTGCCCGAGCCTAGCTCCGCAGCAGATTTCGTCTAGGAAAAATCTAGACTAAAAAAGGAGTAGGCATCCCGAGGACTTGGAGGTCTCCATGCCGTCCCCTAGTCTGCGAACAGCGACCAAGGAGAACGCCGCCATGACCCGTCTGACCCGTCTCGCCGCCAGCGCCGCGGCCCTCGTGACCCTCTCGACGGCCGGCTGCGCCACGAGCGGCCGCGTCGAACGCCTCGAACAGCGCGTCGACGACCTCGAGTCGAAGATCGAGCGCGTGGACGAGAAGGCCGAGCAGGCGCAGGAGACGGCGCAGGACGCCGCGCGCAGCGCCGAGTCCGCCGCCCAGCGCGCCGACGACGCCGCGCGCACCTCGGAAGCCATCTTCAAGAAGTCCGTCCACAAGTAGAACGAGCCGCTGCTAGAGCGGCGGGACCCGCAGCGGCCGCTCGCCCGGATCGCCGATCGGCGGCTCTTCCGGCAGCACGTCGATCGGCGCGGGCAGCGTGCCGATCCGCACCGGGATGCCGCGCGCCTCCGTGATCGCGCGCTGCATCGCGCCCAGGTCGACGAAGTGCATCAGGTCCGCCTTCTGCAGACGCTCGTAGACGCGCGTCTCGCGCTCGAGATCGCGGCCGTACACGTCCGGGTGCACCTCGACGTAGATCGAGCGATCCCGGCGGCCGACCTTGAGCGTCTCGTAGATCAGCCGGATCGGCGTGCCCGGCTTCGTGCGGTGGAAGAGGCGTTCGATCTGGTCGTTGTAGAGGCGGATGCAGCCGTGCGTCGCCTCGCGGCCGATCGACCACTCGTTGTTCGAGCCGTGGATGCCGTAGCTGGTCGTGCCGATCGTCATCCAGAACGGGCCGAGGGGATTGTCGGGACCGGGCGGCACGACCGGCGGCAGCTCGGGCCGTTCCGCGAGGATCGATTTCGGCACGTGCCAGGCGGGATTCGCGCGCTTCGCGCCGATCTTGAACGAGCCGACCAGCGAGGGATCGATCGAGTCGCCGATCGCGATCGCGAACACCTCCGGTTCCTCGCCCTTGCGCGTGAAGTCGTAGAGCTGCATCTCGGGCACGTTGATCACGAGACCCTTCCACGGCGGATCCGGCAGGATGTGTTCGGTCGGCAGGCGGATCACGGAGCCGGGATCGGGGATCCAGACGTTGACGTCGGGATTCAGCCGCGTGATGCGATCGAAGCCGACGCGGTTGCGGTAGGCGACGTCGAGCACCGTGTCGTCGGCGTCCTCGATCAGCTCGTTCTGCACCGTGCCGAGGATCGGAGGCAGCGGCGCGAGGCGCGGGTCTGCGGGCTCCGGAAGCAGCGGCTGCGCGAGCGCGGCGTGCGCCGCCGCGATCAGCGTTCCGAGCACGGCGAAGCAGAGGGCGTGTGCGCTGCGAGCGATCGTCATCGCGCGCAATCTAGTCGACGCCCGGCATCCGTCCCGATCGGGCTGTAGAGTGGCCGCGTGATCGCAGGCGCCGCGCGACACCTGCTCCCCGCGCTCGTCGTGGCGGCGCTCCTCGCCGGCCTCTCGATCCTGCTGGATCGCGGGCGCGGCGCGGGTCTCGATCCCGGCGCTCTCGAGTGGATCGGGCGGCTCCACTTCGCGCTGCTCGTGGGCGCGCCGCTGCTGCTCTATCCGCTCGCGCGCCGGGCCGGGCTCGCGGCCGGGGCGCGGGTTGCCGTGTCGCTCGTGCCGGGCTTCCTGTGGTGGCTGACCGAGGTCCGCTTCCGGCTGCGCGGCCATTCACTGCCCGAGGCGCTGTGGCTGGCGGCGTCGCCCGTGAATCTCGCGCATCTCTACGTCTCGCTGCTGGCGGCGGCCGTCGCGGAGGTGGCGTGTCGCGTCGTCGCGCGGCTGCGCGGCCGTCGCGACGCGCCCTTGCGCAGGCGCAGCGCGATCGCGGTCGGCGCCGCGCTGCTGCTCGGGCCGGCGCTCGTGCTCGCCTCGACTCCCGTCTTCCTGTTCGGCTACCGCGCGCTGTTCCAGGCCGGCCTGCTGCCGGAGCCGGGTCCGCTGCCCGGCCCGCTGCCGCCGGGAAGTGTCGCGCGCGCCGCGGATGCGGCCCGCCCGCCGAACATCGTATTCGTCCTTTCGGACGACCACCGCGCGGACTTCGCGGGTCATGCCGGTCATCCGTTCGCGGAGACGCCGTCGCTCGACCGCCTCGCCGCGGAGGGCGTCCGCTTCGAACGCGCGTACGTGACGACCTCGCTGTGCTCGCCGTCGCGCGCGAGCTTCCTGACCGGGACGACCCCGCGACGCCACGGCGTGTGGAACAACTTCACGCCGTGGTCCGACGCGAACCGCACCTTCTTCGAGTACCTGTCGCAGGCGGGCTACGCGACGGCGTTCATCGGCAAGTGGCACATGCCGGGCGGGCTCCCGGCGCTGCGCGGCGTCGATCACTTCGTGACCTTCACGAAGCTCGGCGGGCAGGGCGTCTACGAGTGGTGCCCGCTCGTGGTGGACGGACGCGAGGAGCCGTCGCGCACCCGCTACATCGCGACGGAGCTGACCGACCGCGCGCTCGCCTGG
>JALOQG010000199.1 GCA_025453505.1 Myxococcota bacterium
CCGAACCAGTAGTGCTCGTTCTTGAAGTGGTGGCGGCGGTGGCTCTTCCACAGGCGCCGGTAGAGCGCCGTGCGCGGCTGCACCCGCGTGTGCACCAGGAAGTGGACCCACTCGTAGTGCAGGGCCAGCGCGAAGTGCGCCGCGATGCCGGTGAGCGCCAGCGGCACGCTCGGCGTCAGCAGCCACCACACACCGACGAGGATCGGAATCGAGTAGAGGAACGAATGCATCGGGATGAAGAGCAGATCGAGACGCCAGGGCTCCTGGTGGTGGGCGCGATGCTTGCGCGGCACGCGGAAGTCGAGCGTGCGGCCGAAGATGCGCTTCGGCTTCGCGTGCAGGATGAAGACGTGGATGAGCCATTCCTGCAGCGGCCAGTAGAGCAGCAGCCCTGCGACCGCGACGAGATCCCAGGGCGACCACTCTCCGGCCGCGATCCGCGCCCCGAACGACGCGGCCACGCATGCAAGCAGGATGCGCGGCGATCCGTGCCGCACGAACTCCACCAGCGCCTCGCGCAGCGTGCGCGGACCGGCGCCGCGGCCGTTCGCCTCGGAGAAGGCCGGCACCGCGGGCGCGATCCCGATCGGTGACGCGCTCATCGGGACTCCTGCGCCGTCGCGCCCTCGACGCGCGCGAGAGCCGCGAGGACGCCGCTCGCGCCGCGTTCGAGGAGTGCGCGCGCGAGCGCTTCCGCCCGGTCTGCGTCGGCACAGCGGATCGCATCCGCGATCGCGGCATACGGCGCGGAGTCGCGGATCTCGGCTTGCATCGCGCGCGCGAGCAGCGTGCGGACGCGATCGTAGGTGGCGTGCAGCGCATTGAACGCGAGCCGGTAGGCGACGTTCTCCGAGCCGTCCACCAGATGCCCCCAGTACGCAGTCGCGTGTTGCTGCTGCGCGGCGAGATCGGCGGCGTCGGTTCGCATCGCTTCGACGACGGCATCGAGGCGTTGCGCGCAGGCGGCGCCGCCGCGCGTGGCGGCGAGTCGCGCCGCGTCGGGACCGAGCGCGCTGCGCATCTCGAGGATCGAGCGCACGACGCGCGCATCGAAGTGGCCGTCGGCCGTCAGCAGGAGCGACGGGAGCAGATCGAGGCTCGCGCTCTCGCGGAAGTCGCGCACCCGCGAGGTGCCGCCCTGGCGTACGACCACGAGACCCGCCTGCTCGAGCCGCCGCAGCGCTTCGCGGACGGCGCTGCGGTTCACGCCGAGCGCTTCGCAGAGCGCGCGCTCGGCCGGCAGTGCGGAGCCCGGACGACGCTCGCCGCGCAGGATCTGGCCGCGGAGTTGTTCGAAGACGGCGTCGGAGAGCGACTGGCGCTGGACGGGCTGGAGCACCGGCATGGGCCGCATCGTGCCCAGACGTGGTCATCTTGTCAACTGGTCATACCAATCTACTCGCCTGGCTCCCTCAGAAGGGCGAGGGGTCGCCCTCCTCGAGCGCCTCGAAGCGAGCGGCCGTCTTCCAACCGGGCGTCTCGTGGCGCACGCCCGCTTCACCGACCAGCAGCCCCTCGCAATCGAGTTCTCGCAGGAGCGAAACTCCCTGCTTCTCGCCGAGCACGAGGAGCGCCTTGCTGGCCGCTTCGCCGAGCGTCGCGTCCGGACACAGCACGATCGCCTCCAGCGGACGGATCAGGGGCTCACCGCTGCGCGGATCGATCACGTGTCCGTAGCGTCGGCCCCCGATCTCGGTCCACTGACCGAGGCTTCCCGACACCGAGACGGCGCGATCCCGCAGTGTCGCGACGCCCGCGAAGCCGCCGTCGGGCCGGCGCACGAGCAGGCGCCAGCCGTCGGCGCCCGCCGGCTGCCCGATCGCCCACAAGCTGCTCTGACCGAACGAGAGCAGCGCGCTGCGAACGCCTGCGGCGCGAACGCGTTCGGCCATCCGGTCGAGCGCGTCGCCCTTGGCCACGCCGCCGAGGTCGATCGCGGCGCCCGCAGCGAGTGCGACGCGATCCGGCGCGTCGATCCGCACCACGCCCGGCCCGACGTGCGCGCGCGCCGCGCGAATCGATTCGGGGCTCGGAAGCTCGCCCGCGCGCGCGGCTCGAGTCCAGAGCGAGATCAAGGGCCCGACGCTGACGTCGAAGGCGCCGTGCGTCTTCGAGGTGAGCTCGATCGATCGCGCGACGAGGCGCACGAGGGCGGGATCGACGCGCTGCGCGCCCTGCCCCGCCGCGCGATTCAGGCGCGATAGATCGCTCGTCGCGTCGAATCGCGTCATCACGCGCTCGAGGTCGCGCGTGATCGCGTAGAGATCGTCGAGCAGCGCGCGACCGCTCGCGGCGTCGGGCGCGGTGAGCGTGATCTCGAGCACGGTGCCCATCGCGTAGCGGCCGTCCGAGACGACGACTTCGCCGCGCACGGGAACGGCGAACAGGCACGCGGCCGCAGCGATGCAGAGCGCGCGTCTCACGACGGCGGCGCAGCGCCCTCGCCGCTCTGGTAGCTCTGCGACGAGCCGCGGAACACCGCCCACAGCGAGACGCCGACCAGCACCGCGAGCGATCCCTGGAGCGCCAGGAACCCGGCGACCTTCGCCCAGGCGAAGAGCGGGTGGACGAAGCGCACCAGCCAGCCCGCTCCCTCGTCGAGCAGCGCCGACGCGAAGGGCACCACGACCAGCCAGGCCTTCACGCGGTTGCTGGCCGGCACGAAGAGCACGAGGTGCGTCAACACCAGCAGCAGCATGCCCATCGCGAAGAGGTGGAAGTGCGAGATCTCGAGCAGGCCCTGGAAGGATCGCGGCTCGGTGAAGAGTTCCTCGGAACCGAGGTAGTAGGTGACCACGGAACCGGGAGCGAGGGTCATCTTCTGGAAGTAGAGCAGCGCGTTCGTGACCCAGAGCAGGCCGACGTAGATGCAGTAGAGGACGACGATGGCCTGCAGGAGCTGGTTGCGACGCCACTCCCCGGTGATCACGAAACGCACGCGGCGAGTCTAACGGCGTTGCGCGAGGAGCGGGCGCCGTACCAGCACTTCGTGATAGGCGAGCACGCGGCGCACGCCGCCCGTGACGGCCTGCGACGAGAGCGTCGCGCCCGCGATGCCGTGCACCTCGCGCTGCAGGCGCAGCGGCGTTCCGCCCTGCTTGCCTTCGAACTGCGCGAGGAAGCGGTCGCTCGGCTTGTACTCGGGCGGCTCGTGGAAGGCGAGCACCCGCAGCCGCTTCACCTCGCCCTCGGGCGAGAGCACCACCAGGAACGCTTCGGGCAGCGTGCGTACGTTGTGCTGGTCGATCACCGCGTAGCCGAGGATCGAGTCGCCCTTGCGACCGACGTAGAGCGTGACGATCCGCGATTCGAGCTTCGCCTGGGCGCGTTCCTCGATCGCCGCGACCTGCTCGTCGCTGAGCACGAAGCGCTCGTCGTCGACGCGGTCGGCGTCCGGGAACGCCCAGGCCAGCGCCTCGGCGCGGCTCATGAACACCTTCGCCGACGCGGGCGCGGCTGCTGCGAGCCCGAGGGCGAAGCAGAGTGAGAGCGCGACGGACCTAGAACGCAACGCCAAAGCCCAGCTCCACTTCGTCGGCCTGCTCGCCGTCCGCGGGATCGAAGTTCCGGTAGTCCAGCTTCAGCGCCACGTTCGGATGCGGCTTGAAGGTGATGCCCGGCGTGTAGAGTCGCACGCGCTTGCTCTCGTCGCGCTCGAAGCTGGAGGGCACGCCGTATTGCGTGTCGTACCACTCGAAGCGGAAGAACGGCGCGAGATACCAGCCACGGTCCGGCGCGATCCACGGCATCACGTCGTAGGCGGCCTCGAGGTACCAGCCGAGCCAGTTGTCCGCGATGGTCTCGTTCTGCTTGATGCGGTTCGAGGAGCGCAAGCCGCGGGTCAGATCCGATGCGCCGTCGATCAGCGCCTGCGCGTAGAGGGCGCGGAGTTCGAGCCCTTCCCAACGGTACTGCGCGTGCAGCTCCCAGAGTGCGATCTGGGCGTCGTCTTCGAACTGCGATCGATCCTGGTCGAGCCCGCTGCCGTAGAACGACCCTCCGAGCAGACCGCCTTCGAACGGCGTCCAGTCGACGCGGACGACGCCACCGAGGTCCTCGGCTCGCGAGCGGTTGCCGTTGGAGCGCGCGCCGCGCAGATTGCTCGAAGTGAGACCCCAGGCGTCGAGACCCGTCACGGCGTAGGCGCGATACGTGATGTCCTCGCCGATGTTCCCGAAGAGGCCGACGCCGTTCTCACGCCACGTGGTCGGGATGATCACCTGCTCGACCTGCGGGCGGCTCACGCCGTGGAAGAACGGCGGCTCGTGCACCTCGTTGAGGAAGCCCGACGGCACGAGCACGAGGCCGGTGCGGAAGTTCGCTTCGTCGCGCCACAGGAAGTCGAGCGTCGCGAGCTCGACCGAAACGGAGCCAGACTGCCCGTCGAGATTCTGGCCCGTCGTGGCGTGCTCGAACTCGATCTCGGAGTTGAAGATGATGCGGTCGGTGAACTTGTAGCCGGTGTAGAGGACCATGCGGAGCGCGTCGGTCGAGTCGACGCCGTCCCTCCCGCCGTCTTCGATCACGTTCCGGTAGAAACCCTCTGCGTAGCCCCCGATCGAGAGGCCGCGCGAGATCCCGTAGACCCGAGACGCCGCCGGGCCGAGGCCGCTGTAGCTCCGCATGTCGCTCGCGTCTTCGGGAACCGCCTGGTCCTCGCGCATCTTCGCGAGCTCTTCGGTCAGCACTTCGACCTTGCGCTCGAGCTCCTCGATGCGGTCCTGCTTGGCGATCTCGGCGTCCGTCTGCGCCGCGTCCGCGCCGGGTGCGGCGGCGAGCAGCAGGAGAAGGATGGCGCGCTGGGCTAGCTGGAAAGCGCGGTCACGGGTCCGGGGGTCCAGGGTGGCTCCAATCCTGATCGATGCAGCTCGGAGAGCAGCGGTCACATTTGGAATTGAAAAGCGATTTCAATTTCGGGGCACCCTAGTGATCCGGGAGTTCGTCTGTCAACTGCCACGGGACGGCTCGCGGACATCGGCCGCAAAAGAAAACGCCCCGCGGTGCGAACCGCGGGGCGCTTCGAGACTTCGAGGTGCGCGCTCAGCTCTTGCGGCGCGACATCCCGACCGAGACCAGCGCCGCGATCGCCGCGCCCACGGCTGCGATCGTGCCCGGCTCGGGCGTCGTCGTGAGGGTCAGCTGGAGGGTGCCGAAGACGGGCACCACCGCAGAAGCCGGGATGTTCGTCGAGACGAAGACCGGCGTGACCAGCTGGATGTTGTTGGTGACGGTCGCACCCGCGTTCTGGGTCATCGCGGTATTGCCCGTCGCCATGCGGGTGATGCTGCCGACCGAGACCGTCTGGGTCGTCCACGGAGCGCCGAGCACCGTCACCGCGACCGGCGCCGGATTGCCCATCCCCGTGACCGAGACGAACGCCGCGCCGCCCACGCCGACGACGCTGATCGGAACGCTGATGTTCGCGGACGCGTAGGAGCAGCCGCCCGAACCGTAGAGGCACACCTTGTTGATGCCGTTGAGCGCCATGTTGCCACCGAGCTTGCCCGCGTTGATGGCACCACGAGAGAAGTTCGCGGCGGCGTTCGAAGCGGTGGCCTGGATGCCGACGATCGGGAACGACGACGGGTCCGTGACCCCAATGGCGAGGCCCACGGCCTCGAAGATGCCGGAGCCGAACTGCAACGTCTCGACGAGATTGTCGACGCTGCTGACGCTC
>JALOQG010000200.1 GCA_025453505.1 Myxococcota bacterium
GGCGCCGTAGAGGTTCTTCGTGCCGAGCGCGCGGTTGAGGCCGGCGCGCACCAGCAGCGCGCCGTGGTTGTGGATCACCGGGTTGCCCCAGTAGATCGCAACGGCGTCCTTGCCGTGACGTTCGGCGACGCGTCGCAGTCCATCGGCTGCGAAGTCGAGCGCCGCGTCCCAGCCGATCGGCTCGAAGCTGCCGCTCGCGGTGCGGCGCAGCGGCGTGCGCAGGCGATCGGGATCGTCGTGCACTTCGGCGATCGCGATGCCCTTCGGACACGCGTAGCCCTTCGAGATCGGGTCGTCGGGATCGGGCCGCACCGACAGGATGCGATCGCCCTCGACCTCGAAGCCATCGCGATCTCCTAGAACGACTGCGTCATGCGCTCGAAGCCGGGCGCTCCGACGATCGACTCGAACTCGTCGTCACAGCGCTCCTCGACGCTCGCGAAGCCGGCCTTCTCGTAGGCCGTGCGCGCGGCGACGTTGCCGATGAGAACCGAGATCTGCGCGGACTTCCAGCCGGCGCGGCGGCCGCGCTCGAGCGCGTCGTCGAGCAGTTTCGCGACGAGACCACGGCGGCGGAACGCCGGCTCGGTAGCGACGTTCTCGACGATCCAGACGCCCGGCGGCGAATCGGGGAAGACGCGCAGGTACGCGCCGAGCACCGGTCCGCGGGCGGCGAGCCGCTCCGGCGGCCAGCCGAGCGCTTCGCAGGCGGCGGCGATCGGACGCGCGAGCGAGGTGTCGCCGAGCGTCGTCGCCTCGTAGGTGCAGAGCGCCGCGGCCGGCGTGCCGTCGGCCTCCGCGACGTGGAACCGCTCGCGGTGACACCAGGACGGGACGCTGCCGCCGGCCATCACTTCGAGCCCGCGGCGGCGCTCGTCCGGGTCTTCGAAGAGGAAGTCCCACGATCCCTTCGGCAGGTGCGCGCGCGACGCCATCTCGAGCACGCGCGCGACGAGCGGGACGTCAGCTTGCGTGGCCCGGCGGATCATCGCGACACCTGCTGCGCGAGCTTTGCGACCGCTTCGAGCGGCAGCCCGATCTGCTCGCAGAGCGACGCCCGGTCGAAGAAGAAGCGCTCGCCCGTGAGTCCGCCGAAGCCGTGCGTGAAGACCGAGAAGAACGGCAGCGTCGCGCTGCGGCCGGTCGGCTGCGTGCCGAGGAAGTCGCCGTCGAAGGTCAGTTGCGCCGTGCCCCACGCGGTGGTCGTGCCGGCGCTCGACGCCATTCCGTCGAGCGTCACGCGGTAGTCGGGGAAGGCGCGGAAGAAGAGCCCGAGCTGCTGCTCGGTCTCCTTGCGATCCTGCGCGACGACGCCGAGCGAGACCGTGTCGAGGCGGAAGTTTTCGTGACACAGCGCGAGCGTGGCGCCGATGTCCCGGCGGCTCTTCGCGTGTCCGTAGCTGCGCGCGAGCGAGCGACCGACGGCGGCGTCGAGGTCCACGAGGTCAGCCGGCGCCGTCGGCGGCGCGAACGGCGAGCCGGAGGGCTTCAGCTTCGCGCCGTGCGTCGCGAGGTACGTCTCGGCGCGCGCCGCGGTGTCCGGCGCCGGCACGTCTTCGAGCAAGACGATGCGGCCGCTCTCGAACACCGTACGGTGATCGCCTTCGAAGCGCAGTTCCGGCAGGCCCGCGCGGCGCAGCGTCAGCGCGTAGCGCATCACGACGCCATCCGGCGTCGGCACGGGGCCCTCGACGATCTCGGGGATGCGCGCGTCGAAGCGGCGATCGACGCCCTCGACGCTCGCGCGCAGTCCCGCGATGACCGCGTCGCGACCGTGCGTGCTCGCGCCGAAGGGGCCACCGCCCGGCAGATCGTGACGCGCGTCCGGCGCGAAGCGGGCGGCGACGGGCGACCAGTCGCCCGACAGGCACGCCGTCTCGAAGGCGCGCATGTAGGTGAAGAAGAGTTCGAGATCGCTGGGAGCGGGCATCGGGGCGGATTCTCCTGGTCGGGGCGTGGCTGCAGTATCTGCCGTCCACTGATGCCAGACGAGGTCCAGAATCTGCTGGGTCTCTGGTACCAGCTCGTGGTACTCGTCCCGGGGATGCTTTGGCTCCCGCTCGACGGCGACGGCTCGCTCCAGCGCCAACTCTATCGGGCGCTGCGCAGCGCGATCCTCTCGGGCCGCCTCGCCGGCGGGGCGCGGCTGCCGTCGACGCGCCTGCTCGCCCGCGAGATCGGCGTCTCGCGCAACACGGTGCTCCAGGCGTGCGAGCGGTTGATCGCGGAGGGCTACGTCGAGGCCCGGGAACGCTCGGGTCTCTACGTGGCCGACACGGGATCGCGCGCGGCGCCCGCCGAGCCGGACACCGCCGCGGGGCCGGCGGCGCCACGCCTCTCCGCCGCCGCGCGCCGGCTCGCCGACGCCGTCCCGCCCGGCCGCGCGAGCTGGAGTCCATGGCACGAGCCGCTGCCGTACGACTTCCGCTACGGCGAGCCGTCGTACGCGGACCTCCCGCTCGAAGTGTGGTCGCGCCTGCTCGGTCGGCGCGCACGCGCGCTGTCGGCGCGGCGCCTCGCATACCAGTCGCCCGGCGGCGCGCCGGAGCTGCGCGAAGCGCTCGCGGGCTACCTGGGCCGCGCGCGCGGCGTCGCGTGTGCGCCCGAGCAGATCGTGATCGTGCACGGCTCGCAGCAGGCGATCGACCTGACCGCGCGCGTGCTCGTCGATCCGGGCGATCGCGTCGTCGTCGAGGAGCCGCACTACACGGGCTTCACGTTCTGCCTGCGCGCGGCCGGCGCGGATCTCGTACACGTGCCGGTGGACGAACACGGCCTCTCCACGGACCGGCTCGCGGACGTAACGGACGCGCAGCTCGCGTGCGTGACGCCGTCGCATCAGTACCCGACCGGCGCCGTGCTCTCGCTGCCGCGCCGGCTCGCGCTGCTCGAGTGGGCCGAGCGCGAAGCCGCCTACGTCCTCGAAGACGACTACGACGGCGAGTTCCGCTTCGACGGCAAGCCGATCGACTCGCTCCAGTCGCTCGATCGCGGCGGCCGCGTGCTCTACACCGGCACGGCGTCGAAGCTGCTCTTCCCGTCGCTGCGCATCGGCTGGATCGCGGCGCCGCCCGCGCTGGTGCCGCACCTGTGCGACGCCAAGGCGCTCGCCGACACGGGCACGCCGACGCTCGAACAGCTCGCGCTCGCCGACTTCATCGCCGAGGGCCACCTCGAGCGCCACGCGCGTCGCGCGCGATCGCGCTGCGCGGCGAGGCGCGCGGCGCTGCTCGAAGCAGTCGCGCAGCACTTCGGCGATCGCGCGCGGATCCTCGGCGCGAGCGCCGGCCTGCACGTGCTGCTGCAACTGCCGCTGCTCCCCGCCGACGCCGTCTCGCCGCTGCGCGCGGCCGCGCGGCGCAAGGGCGTCGCGGTGTACCCCGCGGCGCCGTTCTACGCGACGCCGCCCGCGCACGCCGAGCTGCTGCTCGGCTACGCGGCGCTCGCCGAGGACACGATCCGCGAGGGCATCGCGCGGCTGCACGCCGCGCTCGACGAGGTGCCGACTTAGCACGCTGTGCGGCGTCGCTCGCGCGCGCCGCACGCCTCAACTCAAGTACGACACCTCGAGCGGGCGCAGCCTCGCGCTCTTCTTCTCCAGGTGGCCCTCCATCCGGCGAAGCACGTCGCACAGGAAGCGGACGGCCTCGACGGCGTGCGGCCCCTTGTTGAGCATCACGCATTCGGCGCGGCCGCTCATCGCGGCGTCCGTGACCTCCGCGCGCGATGGCATGCCTTTCTTCGAAAGTGTCTCGAGGACCTGCGTCGCCCAGATCACCGGGACGTGTGCGGCCTCGCAGAGCCACAGGATCTCTTCCTGCACCTCGGCGAGCCGTTCGAAGCCGACCTCCACGCCGAGGTCGCCGCGCGCCACCATCACGCCCACGCGCGGACTTCGGAGACCCGCGAGCAGCAGCCGGGGCAACGCTTCGAACGCGCGTCGCGTTTCGATCTTCAGCACGATTCCGAGCGCATCCCCATCCCGGCGATCGAGCTCCGACTGCAAACGTTCGACGTCCTCGGGTCTGCGGACGAAGGAGAGGCCGACGCCGTCGGCATGTTCGACCGCGAAGTCGAGATCGCACGAATCCTTCTCGGTCAATGCGGGCAGCACGAAGTCCGTGTCGGGCAGATTGATGCCGCGATCTCCGCGCAGCTTGCCTTTTCCCGAGCGCGCTCGATCGATCTCGACCAGCAGCCGGTCCGCCCCGCTCTCGCGCACGACGCCGCCGAGCTTGCCGTCGTCGAAGAAGACGCGCTGACCGACCCTGACGTCGCGAAAGACTTCGGAGAGCGTGCAACCGATGTGCGCCGGATGCAGGAGGTGGCCTTCGGCATCGAGTTCGGCCGGACGTCCCAGTACGCCGGGATGGGTCAGCTCGAGCCGATCCCCCATCTCGAGACGCAGCGCCTGCTCCAGCGGAGGCAGCACACCGACGCTGCCCACGGCAATCGGGGATCCCCCGCGACGCAGCTCCACCCGCGTGTGGGAGGCCAGGTAGGTGTTGCGATCCGCCTCGGCCCACCAGCCGTCCGGGCCGGGCTCCCGGACTTCGAGTTGGCGGCGCCGGCCGCGGGCATCGGCGAAGTGCAGCGCATCTCCGGAACGCAGCGACGCGAGCAGCCCGGCGTCGATCGGGAGCGAGGGCACCGAGGGCTGCGCGCGGCCTCCTTCGCCATGCAGCCAGATGCGCGCACGCGCCAGCACGCGACCCGTGTCGTCGCGCAGCGGCCACCAGTGCAACACGCCCGGACCCGGTTCGACGGGTCCGGTGCGAAGCTTGGGACCCGCCAGATCCGTGAAGACCCGGCACGTGCGACCCAGCTCGGCGGCGGCCTTGCGCGCGTGCAGGGCCATGCGAGTCCATGCGTCCGCGTCGTCATGGGCGCAGTTGATCCGCATCACGTCCATGCCGGCGGCCACCAGATCGCGCACGAGCGGATAGTGATCCGCGGCTTCGCTCGGCATCGTGACCATCACCCGGACGGGGCGGTCGTTCGGACGCGGCCCGAGCAGCGCGGCGGTGCGTTCCGCCAACAGGACGGGGCCTTCGCGAATGCCGACCGGCACCGGTGCGTGTCGGAGCGCGGGCTCACCGGCGAGCTGCTGCAGCACCGCGAGCACTGCGTCGATCGACGCGAGCGCATGCGACTCGAGTCTGCCGAGCGAGCTCAGGCCGAGCGCGGCGAGGTCGTCCTGCAGGTCGCGAATGTCGTGCTGCCGCAGCGCCAGGTAGTGGAGCAGGTTGGATGCACTCGACCGGCGCTTCTCGGGGATCGCCTCCAGCACCGTCGAGAAGCGTCCCTCGAGCGCGAGGGCATCGGAACGCAACTCGACCAGCCGCTGGATCAGGATGCGGATCGCTGCGCCGTCACGCTGCATGGACATCGTCGCAAGGTAGGGCTCTACCACGGCGCGACGAGCGGTGTCGCAGCGACGGCGAGGCGCTCGGTCGAGCCGTGTGACGACAGCGTGACGAGAGCGAGGACGCCCGCCCGGAACCGCTGTCCGGGCGGGCGTCGCGTTCGGATCAATGTCGCGAGCGCGTCCGTCGCGTGCGTGCGAGACCGGCGAGACCGAACCCGATCAGCACCGACGTCGATGTCTCGGGGATTGCCGAGATTCGTCCGCCCTGGAAGCGCTGCTGGATCGCGTACTCGGGCTTGAACGTCGAGAGATCGAACTCGACGTCGCCCGCGGCGATCGACTCGATGTAGCCCTGCAGCGCGTTTTGATCGGTGATCCCGAGCGTCGTGAAGCCGTAGAGCTGCGAGAGATACGTCGACGATCCGCCGATCGAGGTGCGGAAGTACTGATCGCCGCCGCGCGCCAGGAAGTCGAGCGTCGCGACGTCTCGACGATGCGCTGCGCCGCCGTGAGCGGATTCCCGTTCGCGCCGAAGGTGAATCCGGTGCGCAGGATGTCGTACTTCACCTCGAGCCCCGCGATCTGCGCGAAGCGCCCACCGGCACCGACCGGGTCGATGCCGACGCCCGCTCCATCGCTCGTCTGCGAATAGGCGTTCTCGAGCAGCAGCTTGAGATCCGCCGCCCGGACGTCCTCGACGACGCTGACGAAGTTTCCGAACGGCGAGACGTTGAAGGTGCTGAGCTTCGAGACGTCGCCGACCGGAACGTTGGCGCGGATCCCACCGCCGTTGACGAGCGCGATCACGGGCGAGTCGACGTCGAAGTCGCCCGCGAGCAGCTGCGCCTGGGTGAGGATCCCGTCGGCGACGAGATTGCCGAGATTCGTCTCGCGCGAGCGGATCGTGGAAGAACCGCCCTGGAGGAACTGCACCGAGGTGTCGGCCAGGTCCGCGGCCGCGAGTCCGCCGACGAAGCTCTGCACGGGCGCCACGGATTCGGCGAAGACCGCCGCGTCCGCACTCACGCCGTGCAGCGGATCGACGGTGTCGCGCGCGACGCGCTGCGGGTTCGACGTGCCGTCCACGCCGAGCAGGCTGCCGCCGGCGTCGAAGCTCAGCGTGACCCGGCCCAGGTAGCCGTAGTTCCCGTCCGTCGTGACGATCGGGATCGCGTTGCCGCCGAGATCTGTGGTCGTGCTGGTCAGCGGATACGCGTTGGTGAGCGGCGGAGCGAGCGCTGTCAGCGAATCGCCGGGAATCAGCCCGGTGTCCGTGACGCTGGCGGGCGCACCGGCGCCGTACTGGAAGATCGGCGATGCGGGCGATCCGCTGCCGGCGCCGACGTCGTGGCCGAGCAGCTCGGAGCCGCCGCCCGCGATGATGAGATCGATGCCGGGGTTGAGAGATGCGACGAGTGCATTGTCCGTCGCGATGCCCTGCAGGTGTCCGGCGAGGATCACGTGATCGACGCCGGCGAGCTGCAGGTCCGCGAGTTGCGCGTTGACCGCAGCCGCGACCGGATTCACCGCGACGTCGCCCGGCGAGGAGACGAAGTTCAACGTCTCCGTCGTGACGCCGATGATGCCGATCGTCTTGTCTCCGGCGGCGGTCGAGACGGTCAGGGTCTTCGTCGGCGCGAGCACGCCCGCATCGACCCACGCCTGGAGGCCCGCCTCCGCGGAGAAGTCGAGATTCGCGCTCAGGTAGGTCGTCGCATTGGTCGTCTGCGCATCGCCGATGAACTCGGCCAACACGTCCGGACCGAAGTCGAACTCGTGGTTGCCGAGGATCGAGGCGTCGTAGCCGATGCGGCTGATCGCGAGTGCGTCGTAGAAGGTTCGATCGCCGGGGTCGCCGGAGTCGAGACTCGCCTGGAACTGCGCGCCGGCGAGGAAGGTGTCACCGGCATACACGGATACGACGCCGTGATCGAGGCCTTCGTAGAAGGCGACGGTCTCGTCGAAGAGCGTCTTGAAGTATGCGACTCCGCCGTAGTCCGGTTGCGCGTCGGAGTACCCGATGAGACGGGATTCGCCGTCGTTGTTGTGCAGCACGGTGATGTCGTACTGCGCGGACGCGCGGGGAGCAGAAGCGCCGACGATGGCGGCGAACAAGAGACCCGTTCCGACGAGCCTCGCGCGATTGCAGCGGTGCATGCGTTCCTCGGTCGAATGCACGAATCCATCGCGCTCAACCGAGAACGCGTCCCTCCCAGGCCGGCGCAGTCTGCGTCGCAGGTGTCGAGGAGTCCCGATGGGATTCGGTGGAGTTCACGTGGACGCGCTTCGAGCGGTCGTCACCGGCGCGCACGCGACGGTTACGCCCGGCCGCGATCTCGGCCGCGCTCAGAATCCGTACGAGAGGCCGATCAGCGTCGAGAGATTGTTCTCGTCGGTGTCCTCTGCGGGCGTGCTGTCGTAGAGGTTCACGAGCGACACGCGGAACGAGATCGCCTCCCAGAGCGGGATCGAGACGGCGGTCTCGAAGCGGAGCAGGTAGTCGTCGATGAAGTCGACCAGCGAAGGCGTGTAGTCCAGGCGGTTGTGCCAGTTGGCGCCGAAGATCGGCAGATCCCAGTCGGACTCCGCGCCGAGTGCGAGGCCGGGATACTGATTGACGTCGCCACCGAAGAAGCGCTCGTAGACGTAGGCACCGCCTGCGTCCACGCTGAACCAGGCGGCTTCACTCTCGTAGACCTTGTAGCCGACGCCGAGCCGGGGCACGCCGCGGATCGAGAGCCGCTCGATCTCGTCGTACTCCGCCTCGGCCGAGCCGAACGCGAACCAGCGCGGCGCGAAGTCGTACTCGTGCCGCAGGAAGCCGCGTACTTCGTTGTTGGTCGTGTCCGTGTCTTCGCCCTGCAGCTTCTGTTGGGCCAGCCGGTAGGCGATGCCGGTGCGGGTGCGATTCGGGCCGCGCTCGCGCGCCAGCCGAAAACCGGTGGCGAGTGCGAGCGTGTCGTCGGTGGCCTGCGTCGCGCTGAAGGCGAGGTCCAGATCGCCGCTCCAGTAGGGCAGCTCGACGGGAGCGCGCTCGAGCAGGTTGGCCTCCGGGCCGGGATCGCGCCGCGCGGTGTAGACGTCGGCGAAGGACAGCTCGACGGGCGAAGCTGCGCCGATCTCGGCGACGCGGATCGCTTCGGGCGTGATCCCCACGATGGGCCCGATCGTGCGCACGTCGTCCCCGTGCATCACGTGGAACGGGGCCTCGGTCTCGATCGACTCGACGTCCTCGACTGCGATCACGATCTCGCCCTTGCCATAGACCGTCTCCATCACGATCTCGGTCTTCGTGATCGACTTGACGGTGCCCTGCAGCGTGTCGCCCTTCACGACGACGCGGTCGGCGCGCGAGGCGCCTGCGGCGCACAGCAAGAACACGAGGGCAGCGGCGACGCCGTGCCCGATCGAGGCTCGACTCATGCGGTCTCCTGGCAATCCCGGGGTGGAGCAGCTCTGGGCGCGCGACCCTACGCGACGACTACGTCCCGTGTCTGTCGGAAAGCGGACGATGGGCTAGAAACCGCTGGCGCGCGGACGCCACTAGCCGCTCGCATGGGTCGCACTTCGCACGGGGGCCGCAGTGACGTCCACGCTGATGCGCAGGCAGGACGAGATCTTCCGCCTGCTGGACAAGGGCGAGTGGTTTGGGAGCCTTCCCGAGGATCTGCGCCGCGCGATCGTCGAGCGAGGACGCGTGCGGAGATTTTCGCGCGGTGCGACCGTGCGGATGGAGGGATCTCCGCCGGCGGGTCACTGCGCCGTGCTGGAGGGCAGCGTCGCCGCAACGCGCTGGTTCAGCACCGACGACCACAGCGTGCTGCACATGGGCGGACCAGGCTTTTGGTTCGGTGAGGTCCCGCCGCTGCTGCGCTGCGCGAGCGTCGTCACGATCCTCGCGCAGACCGACGTCGAGATCCTCGAGCTTCCGCTCGACGCGTTCGACCAGCTGGTGCGGGAGCGTCCCGACTACTATCCGCACTTCGCGCGGCTCGCGATCGAGCGATACGTCGTGCTGATGCGGCAGATGGCCGAGGTGCTCGGGCTCGACAAGGAGGCGCTGCTGCGCGCCCGGCTCGCGGATCTGATGGATCTGCGGCGTCTCGACGACCCGCATTCCGACGCCGACATCAACGTCCCGCAGACGGATCTCGCGGCGCTGATGGGTGTGTCGCGCCAGACGCTCAACGAGCTACTCAAGCGGCTCGAGGCGAACGGGGCGATCGAGGTCTCCTACCGCAAGATCCGCGTTCTCGACGTGGAGCGGCTACGCGGCGACCGGTCGCGGACGGAGATCTTCCGGCCGTTGCGAGCGCCGGCCTGACGCGCGCGGTGTGATGCGCGGCGACGAGGCGCGGCTCGTCGCGACGCGCGGGCTGCGCGGCTTCGCGGACGGCTTCGCGAGCGTGGTGCTGATCGGGCATCTCGAGGGGCTCGGCTTCTCGGCGTTCGAGACCAGCGCGATCGTGACCGCGACGCTGCTCGGCTCGGCGGCGTTCACGCTCGGCGTCGGTCTCGTCGGAGACCGCTTCGCGCCGCGCCGCGTGCTGCTCGTGTCGTCGGCGGTGATG
>JALOQG010000201.1:0-3492 GCA_025453505.1 Myxococcota bacterium
CTCCCCTTCGCAGCCGGCTGCGCCGCAGCATCGCGATCGCAGCGATCCTCGCAGGTGTCGCCGCGCCTGCGCACGCGGAGCTCGGGCTCGTTCCGATCACCGACCTGACGAGCACGGGCGCCGGGTATCCGGCCGGGATCCCGCTGCCGCCGCGCACGCTCGTCATGACCATCGACGACGGTCCGGGTCCGCTCAATCTCGAGATCGGACGCCTCCTGCACGATCACGGCATCCGCGCGACGTATTTCGTGAACGGCTATCGCATGGATCCGCGGCCCACGAGCTTCGCCGAGATGACCGAGCTCGTGCGGCTCGGGCACCAGATCGGGAACCACGGCGAGAATCACTACCGGCTGACGCTCGACCCGTCGCGCAGCGTCTCGGAGCTGCGCATGACGGCGCGACGCATTGCGCCACTGCTCGGCAACGGCCTGCACCCGTTCCGGCCTCCGTATGCCGCTTGGAATGCGTCGGTACACGCCGCCGTGCAGGGCGTCGCCGATCTCGCGCTCGTCTCCGGTCCCTACCTCCACGAGATCGACGGCCGCGACTGGCAGTGCCACGACATCGGTCTCACGGTCGCGCAATGCGTCGATCGCTACATGGAAGACATCCTCGATCGTCCCGGCCAGAACGGCATCCTCATCGTGCACGAGCACGTCGAGGCGACGTACCCGTCGTACCACCGCGAAGTGATCGAGGCGCTCGTGGCGCGCATCGAGGCGCTGCCCGGCGATCCGTTCCACTGGGTGCCGCTCGACGCGATTCCGGGCGTCTCGGGCGGTCTCACGGCCGCGCCGCTCCGGCTGCTCGGCGACGCGTTCTCCGACGCGAACGGGTTCGCGGCGATGAGCGCGTCCGCGACGCTGCGTGCGGGCGACGTCGACGCAGACGGCGACGAAGACTTCTGCGCGCGCCGGGCCAACGGCGTCGCGTGTGCGCTCGTCGAGGCCGGCGTCCTCGGTCCGGCGGCGCTCTGGTCCGCGACGTTCTCCGACGCCGCGGGCTTCGATGCGATGGCCTACGCCGCGACGCTGCAGCTCGCCGACGTCAGTGGCGACGGCGCCGCCGATCTCTGCATGCGCACGTCGCAAGGTCTCGCGTGCGAGACGTCGGACGGCGTGAGCGGGTTCGTCGCCTCGCCGTGGGTGTCGGGCGATTTCTCGGACGCCGCGGGCTTTGCGCTCGCGGAGGCCCGCTGGCGTTCGCTGCGCATGGCGGACGTGAACGGCGACGGCCGCTCCGACGTCTGCGCGCGCGACGGCGCCGGCGTGCGCTGCGCGATCGCGACGGCGAGCGGCTTCGACCCTGCGACGGCGTGGTCGTCCGATCTCTCCGATGCGGCCGGCTGGTCGGCGGCCGCGCACGGCGCGACGCTCGCGCTCGGCGATCTCGACGGCGACGGCCGCGCGGATCTGTGCGCGCGCGGTCCGGACGGACTCGTGTGCGGTCGCTCGGACGGCGCCTCGTTCGCGACGCTCGCGGCGTGGCTCTTCCCGGGCTTCACGGACGCCGAGGGCTGGGACGCCCGCGACAAGTTCCCGACGATCCGGCTGGGCGACGCCGACGGCGACGGCCGCGCCGACGTGTGTGGGCGCAACGCGACGGGCATCCTGTGCGCGAGCTCGGACGGATCGCGTTTCCACGACCTGCGCTACGCGGTGAACACGAGCTTCCTCGACGCGCAGGGCTGGGCCGACGAGCGGTACGGCGCCACGCCGATGCTGGCATGGATCGACACGAGCGGGGCGGCGAGCGTCTGCGGCCGCGCCGCGACCCACATCGCGTGCCATCGCCTGCCGCTCGACGCGGACCGCGACGGCATCGGGACGGCGATCGACAACTGTCCCGCGGTCTGGAATCCCTCGCAGGCCGACGCCAACGGAGACGGCGTCGGCAATTCCTGCACGCCGGGCGCCGGCGGCTGCGGGATCGGCGTCGGGCTCGTGCTGGTGCTGCCGCTGCTGCGGCTCGTGCGCGTCGCGCGCCGCCGCTGGGCTACCGGATCGTCCAGCGCATCGGCGCGCGCTTGATGCCACCGACGAAGCTCGAGCGCGCGCGCTCGACCGGACCGGCGAGCTCGGCGTGCTCGAGCCGCTCGCGCAGCGCGCGGAACGCGACGCGCAGCTCGAGCCGGGCGAGGTGCGCGCCGAGACACACGTGCTCGCCGACGCCGAAGCCGATGTGGTGGTTGGGACTGCGGTCGATGCGGAACACGTCGCCGTCGGGGAACACGTCTTCGTCGCGATTCGCCGACGGGTAGAAGAGGCAGCAGTTCTGGCCGGCGCGGATCGTCTTGTCGCGCAGCCGGTAGTCCTCGTTCGGCGTGCGGCAGAACTGGATCACCGGCGAGATCCAGCGCACGATCTCTTCGATCGCGGGATCGAGCAGCGCCGGATCGCGGCGCAGTTTCTCCCACTCGCCCGGGTTCTCCAGGAACGCGAGCATTCCTCCCGTCATCGCGTTGCGCGTCGTCTCGTTGCCCGCGACGACCAGCAGCAGGTAGTACGAGAGCAGCTCCACCGGCGGCAGTCCGCTGCCGCCGATCTTGCCATTCGCGACGACGCTGACGATGTCGTCCTGCGGCCGCGCCCGGCGATCGCGCGACATCGCGTCGAAGTACTGGAACAGCTCGATGCGCGCCTTCTCGAGCGTCGACTCGGCGTCGCCCGCGGCCTGGAACTCGGGGTCTTCGGGTGCGATCACCTCGTTGGTCCAGCGGAAGAGCAGGCCGCGATCGCTCTTCGGCACGCCGAGCATCTCGGCGATCACCGCGATCGTGATCGGCGCCGAGATGTCCGCGACGAAATCGCCCTGGCCCTTCGCGGCGGCGGCGTCGAGCACCTCGCTCGTCAGCCGCTCGACCTTCTCGGCCCAGCCGAGGACGGCGCGCGGCGTGAAGCGCTTCGCGGCGACGTTGCGATACGCGCCGTGATCGGGCGGATCCATGTTGATCAGGTGGCGGATCGTCGCTTCGGGCGGCAGCGGGATCTTGTTCGAGAAGACGGCGAGGCGCGGCTCGTTCTGGAAGCGCTGCGGCTGCTTCGAGAGCTCGATGATGTCCGCGTGCTTCGTGATCGCCCAGAACGGCTCGTAGTCGGGATGCTCGACCCAGTGCACGGGATCGTGCTTCCGCACCCAAGCCCAGTCGCGGAACGGATAGCCGCCCCGCTCGTAGTGCGGCGCGCTGATGACGTCGAGCCGTTTCGGATCGAACGCGGAAGGGGCGGCGGTCATGCGAGGTTCCTTCGCTGGGCGCGATCGGGACACTAGTCGAAACCGCGCACTGCCTGCGATGCCTCAGGCCGGCGCGATCTCCACGGGGATCCCGTTCAGCACCGCATTGCCGGAGAGGGCGTCGAGCCGCGTCTCGTCGCTCAGCAGGTTCGAGTTGACGCCGGGCCGCTGCGCGGCCACGCGGAGCTGCGCGCCCGCGGCGTCGTGTCCATGGCCGTGCGGAAGGCTGACCACGCCGCGCAGCATCGCGTCGCT
>JALOQG010000201.1:3517-9149 GCA_025453505.1 Myxococcota bacterium
CGTCGCTGATCTCGACCGGCGCGACGATCTCGCCGACGCGCGAGCGCACCCGCGCGCGTCCGCCGCCCTCGAGACCGAGGGCGCGCGCGTCGTCGGGGTGCACGAAGAGCGTGCAGCGCTCCTTGCCCTTCGCGAGCGCCGGCAGGTTGTGCATCCAGGAATTGTTGGAGCGCAGGTGGCGGCGTCCGATCAGGACGAACGCGTCGCGGCCGTCGCGTCGTTCGAGCGTCTCGCGCAGACGCGGGACGTCGCCGACGAGCAGATCCGGCGCGAGCTCGATCTTGCCGCTCCCGGTCGCGAGCAGCGCCGGCAGACGCGCTGCGAGCGGACCGAGATCGACGCCGTGCTCGGCGATCTTCAGCTTCGCGAGCGAGAGCCCGTCCGCGGCGTCGTCGAAGCGATCGCCGTAGGGGCCCGCGCGCAGCATCAGGTCCACGAGCCGATCCGGTCCGGGCTCGACGCCGAGCTTCGCGCGCGCCTCCGCTTCCGAGACGCCCGGACAGGCGCGCAGCGCGTTTCCGAGCAGTCCGGCGAAGAGCATCTCGTCGAGCTGGGCCGGCGTCGCACCGTTGACGCGCGCCGCGATTTCGAGCGCGATCTCCCAGCCGTGCCTCGAGTCCGCGGGCTTCGGCAGCGCGGGCGGCGACCACTTCGCGTGGTTCCGCACCGAGAAGCCGTGGAAGACGATGTCGTAGTTGCTGCGCTCGAGCGGCGTGGTCGTCGGCAGGATCACGTCGGCGAGCCGCGACGTCTCGTTGCGGTAGATGTCGATCGAGACCATGAAGTCGAGGCCCTCGATCGCCTTCTCGAGCCGCGCGCCGTTCGGTGTCGAGAGCACCGGGTTGCCGGCGATCGTGACCAGCGCGCGCACGCGCGCGTCGCCGGCGGAGTCGATCTCCTCGGCGAGTGCCGAGACCGGCAGCTCTCCCGCGAACTCGGGCAGATCGCGCACGTGCGAACGCCAGCGTGCGTACGGCATGCGCGCGGGCTTGCGCGGGCGGTCGTCCGGCTGCGCATGGGCGGGGCGCGGGAAGAGCGCACCGCCGGGCCGGTCGAGATTGCCCGTCAGCACGTTCAGCACGTCGACGAGCCAGCTCGCGAGCGTGCCGAACTCCTGCGTGCAGGTGCCGATGCGGCCGTAACAGGCCGCGCGTTCCGCGCGGGCGAAGTCGCGCGCGAGGCCGCGGATCGTCGCGGCGTCGATGCCGGTCGCGTCTGCGACGCGCTCGGGCGCGAAGTCGCGGGCCAGCGCTTCGATCCGGTCCACGCCGCCCGTGAACTCCGCGAGCCGCCCCATGCGCACGAGCTTCTCGTCGAAGAGCACGTGCACGAGCGCGAAGAGCAGCAGCGCGTCGCGGCCGGGGCGGATCGGCACGTGACGATCCGCGATCTCGGCGGTCTCCGTGCGCCGCGGATCGACGACGACCAGCGTGCCGCCGCGCCGGCGCAGCGCGGCGAGGCGGCCGGGGAAGTCGGGCGCGGTCATCAACGAGCCGTTCGAGGCGAGCGGGTTCGCGCCGAGCACGAGCAGGAAGTCGGTGTGGTCGATGTCGGCGATCGGGATCGCGAGCGGCGCCCCGAAGAGCGCGGCGCTCGAGATCATCTTCGGCAGCTGGTCGACGCTGGTGGCCGAGAAGCGCCACTTCGTTCCGAGTGCGCGCAGCAGCAGCGGGCCGTAGAGGATCGCGGCGTGATCGTGCGCGTTCGGGTTGCCGATGTAGGTGGCGATCGCGTCGGGGCCGTGCGCGTCGCGGATCGCGCGCAGGCGCGTCGCGACGCGTTCGAGCGCTTCCTCCCACGAGGCTTCGCGAAAGGTTCCGCCGTCGCGGAGTAGCGGCCGACGCAGGCGGTCGGGGTCGTCCTGGAGGGCTTTCAGGCCGTACGCCTTCGGACAGATGTAGCCGCGCGAGAGGGCGTCCTCGGGATCGCCGCGCACGGTGCGCACGCCGTCGCCGTCGAGTTCGACGGCGACACCGCAGTGTGCCTCGCAGAGCGAACAGTTGCGGTGGACGACGCGAGTCGGTGCGCGCATGGCGATCTCCGGGATGGCGCGCGCGACCCGTGCAGGGCGGATCAGTTCTCGCCGAACGCGCCCTGGTTGGAAGTGTTGCCGAAGCTGCTGCTCCGCGAGTTGCCGCCGAACGAGCTCTCCGTCCGGTTCGACGAAGTGCCGCGGCTTCGCGAGCTGCCGAGGGAGCTCGTGTTCTCTTCGCGGCCGCGGCGGCGGCTCGAGAGGCCGCTGCGCCGGGCGTTGAGGCCCTGGCGCCGGAAGGCGCCGCCTCCGCGCATGCCGCCGCTGCGTCCGAACGCGGCGCCCGCTCCGAACATCACCTTCACCGGCGCGCCGGGCACGAAGTCCGGCGGATCACCGGGCCGCCGGGACTTGCGCCAGTTGGCGGACTCGTTGATCTGCTTCACGAGACGCTCGAGCTCCGCGTCGCTCATCGCGTCGAGCGATTGGCCACGCGGCAGGGGCGACGCGGCGAGCGCGGGATCCGGCAGCGCGACGAGGCCCATCAACACTGCGGCGCACGCGTGGCGCAGGCTGCGGAGGAGGGAAGCGGGGCGTCGCGGCATGGCTTTCACTTTAGCAGGGAACCCGGGGCCTCGGGCCGCGTTGCGGCCGCGTGGCGCCACAGGTGCGCGAGCAGCAGAAGGCCCGGAATCGCGAGGGCGGTCGTCGCGACGAAGAAGGCCGTCCAGTCCATGCGATCGGCCATCCAGCCCGATCCGGACGAGAGCAGCGTGCGCCCCACCGCCATCAGCGACGTCAGCAGCGCGAACTGCGTCGCGCTCATGCCGGTCCGGCACAGGCTCGAGAGGTAGGCGACGAACGCGGACGACGCGACGCCGCCCGTGACGGCGTCGGCGCCGACGGCGACGGCCAGCATCGGGACGTCGTGGCCGATCTGCGCCAGCACCGCGAAGAGCAGGTTGGTCGCCGCCTGCAGCACGCCGCCGACGAAGAGCGCGCGAAACAGCCCTGCGCGCGCGACGAGCACGCCGCCTAGAACTACACCGACCAGGTTCGCGACGACGCCGAACACCTTCGTGACGCTCGCGATCTCCACGCCGCTGAAGCCGAGCTCGACGTAGAACGGGTTTGCCATCGCGCCCGCGATCGCGTCGCCGAACTTGTAGAGCAGCGCGAAGCCGACGATCCCGGCGATCTGCGGGCGCGACGCGAGATCGCGCAGCGGTTCGAGGAAGGCGTGGGCGAATCCCGCCGATCCGGACGTTTCGACAGCGGCGGGCCGATGCGGCTCCGGCGCCAGCAGCGTCGCGATCGTTCCGACACCGACGAGCGCCGCGAGTCCCGCGAAGACGAGCGGCCAGTCGACGAAGTCGCTCGCCGCGATCGCGCCGGCGCCGGCGACGAGCAGGCCCAGCCGGTAGCCCGCCTGCGTCGCAGCGGCACCGGCTCCCTGCTCGTGCTCGTGCAGCACCTCGATGCGGTAGGCGTCCACCGCGACGTCCTGCGTGGCGGAGCAGAACGCGACGGCGAAGGCGAGGGCGGCGGTCGTCCACGGCGCCGTCGCCGGATCGGTCGCGCCGAGACCGAGGATCGCGACGACGAGCGCGGCCTGCGACACGAGCGTCCACGCGCGACGCCGCCCGAGTCGCGCGCCGAGCAGCGGCACACGCACGAAGTCGAGCGCGGGCGCCCACAGGAACTTCAGCGCGTAGGGCAGGCCGGCGGCTGCGAAGAGGCCGATCGTGGTCTTGTCGATGCCGCGCCGCGACAGCCAGTACGAGAGTGTCGACGTCGTGAGCAGCAGCGGCAGCCCGCTCGCGAACCCCATCCCGAAGATCGCGAGCATGCGCCGGTCGAAGTAGAGACCCACCCCCGCTTTGTCGGCGACCCGCCGCGGCGAGTCAACTCGGTATGATGCGCGCGATGGGACTCGCGATCGGGAAGTTGGAGCTCGGAGGGCGGGCGCGCGTGGCGGTTCCGTTCCGCGACGACACGCCGCGCGAAGCCGTCCAGGCGCTGGTGGCGCGCGGGCTCGACGTCGCGGAGCTGCGCGTCGATCTGTTCGCCTCGCGCGAGCCGGCGCACGTGCTCGCCGGGATGCCCGCCTTCGCCGGCGTGCCCAGGCTCGCGACGCTTCGCAGCGCGAGCGAGGGCGGCGGCTGGTCGGCGCCGGAAGCCGAACGCCTCGCGCTCTATCGCACGCTGTTGCCCCACGTCGACGCGATCGACGTCGAGATCGCGAGTGCGATCGCGCGGGACGCGATCGCGGCCGCGCGGGCCGCGGGCAAGCTCGCGATCGCCTCGTTCCACGACTTCGATCGCACGCCCGACGCGCGATCACTCGGCGAGCGCGTCGCAGCCGGGCGCGCGTGCGGCGCGGACGTCGTGAAGATCGCGGCGCAGGTCCACGGCGCGGCCGACCTGCGTGCGCTCGCGCGCGTCCTGACCGAACACGAAGAGATCGGCCTCATCGTCATCGGGATGGGCGATGCGGGAGTCGCGTCGCGCGTGCTCTTCCCCGCGCTCGGGTCGTTGCTGACCTATGCCTCGGCGGGCACGCAGACTGCGCCGGGTCAGCTCGATCTCGACGAAGCGGTCGCGTTGCTGCGTCGTTTGCGGCTCTGAGGGTCGGGTTGCTGAGGCGAACGCGAGCCTTATGGGGTCTCGCCGCTCGCCTGCGGCTCGCTACGCGGGAAGTGGGCTGCTCTGCTTCGTTCCGGGTTCTTTGGTTGGCGGCCGCGAGCCTGATGGGGTCTCGCCGCTCGCCTTCGGCTCGCTACGCGGGAAGCGGGGCGTTGATGGGGGATGGGGCTACTTGGTTCCTACGCCGCCCATGAAGTCGGTGGTTGCGCCGGTGGTGGGAGCGGCGATCTCGACGATGCGCTCGGGGACGTCGTCGTACTCGAGGTGCAGCGCGCGCGTCATGATCGCGTGCATCTCGTAGAGCGCGGTGATGTAGGTCAGCTCGAGGATCTCCTCGTCGCAGAGCGCGGCGGCGAGGCGCGCGAAGGTCGCGTCCTGCACGCGGCCGTTCTGAAGCACGAGCTCGTCTACGTAGGCGAGCACGGCGCGTTCGCGCGCGTCGAACAGGTCGGATCCCGCCCAGCTCGCGATCGCCTCGATCTTCGCTTCGGGCATGCCGAGATCGCGCGCGGCCTTGCAGTGCTGCGAGTACACGAACTGGCTCTCGCGCAGGAAGCCCGCGCGCGTCTGGCCGAGCTCGCGCAGCAGCGGATCGAGCTTGCGCTTCGGGCTGCGATAGAACGCGAAGCCGGCGACCGCGTGGCGGAAGCAGTCGGGCACCAGCGCGAACACCGTCCACCAGTTGCCCGGCGTGCCGGTCGCGGTACCCGGTTCTGCGACCGGACAGCGGCCGTGAAAGAGCATGTCGTAGACGGTCTGGACGTCGGCGGGCGCTTCGGCGCGCGGGACCTGTCGCAATCGCGGCATCGGGATCTCCTCGGCGAAAGCGCCGAGCCTACCAGCGTTCGCGCGCCGGCGTCCTAGACGCGCTGCGGATCCGCGAGCGGGAGGCGCACCACGAAGGCCGCGCCGCCGCCGGGTGCGTTGGTCGCTTCGATCGAGCCGGCGTGCGCGCGCGCGATCTCCCGCGCGAGCGCGAGACCGAGACCGAGACCCTCGCTGGACTCCGACGCC
>JALOQG010000202.1 GCA_025453505.1 Myxococcota bacterium
CCCCCATCATCTCGACGAGGTCACGCCGAAACTGACCGAGCGCCTGGAGATCATGAAGAATCAGCCGGCGTCCGTGGAACGACACATGGCCGTCCCGGAACTGCATCAACTCCGCGAGGTTAAGATCTGCCGCCTTCACTTGAATGCTCTCAAAACGAAAGTGCCCGGGCGTTCGACCATCGCCGCGGAGACTACACGACTCTTCGAGGCAGGCCGTGCGCGCGCGGAATCCCGAGACTGGATGGTGGCCCAGGCCAGAATCGAACTGGCGACACCCGCATTTTCAGTGCGGTGCTCTACCAACTGAGCTACCGGGCCACCGGACGGGCGATCTTAGGCGACGGTCCCGGGGCCTGCTAGCCAGCGAAGCCGCGCACGAAGAGCGGTTCGAGCGCGGGCAGGGCGCCGACTTCGGCGTCGCGGCGGGAACTCGCGAAGGACTCCGCGGCGCGCAGCGTCGGCGCGAGCAGACGCAGGTCGCCGGCGGTGTTCACGAACACGTCCGCCTCGCGCGCGAGTGCCCAGTGGATGGCGCGCTCGATGTCGGCGTCGGCGCTGAGCGGCTCGTACCACGTGTCGTGCGTCGGTGCGCTGCCGTCGGGCCAGCGCCGCCGCGCGATCGACTTGATCGTCTGCACCGCGACGCGGCGCGTGCGGCACAGCGCGAGCAGATCCGCGAATTCCTCCGCGTAGCGCGCGTCGGCCAGCGCGGCCGGGTTCATCGGCAGCAGCACCGAGTCGAAGTCGAAGCGCTCGAGACTGCGGCGGTGCATCGCGGCGACGCGCGTCCCGTGACCGGTGACGCCGATCGCGCGCACGAGTCCGGCGTCGCGCGCCTCGATCGCGGCGCGCAGCGCACCGTCGGGCCCCATCGCGATCTCCCACTCGTCGTTCTTCACGAGATTGTGCAGTTGCAGCAGGTCGACGTGGTCCACGCGCAGCCGCTCGAGCGAGCGGCGGATCTCGGCCTTCGCGGCGTCGTAGCGGCGCTCGCCGGTCTTGGTGGCGAGGAAGAAGCGGTCGCGATGGCGTTCCATCCACGGGCCGATCCGCACCTCGGCGTCGCCGTACGAGGCCGCGGCGTCGATGTGGTTCACGCCCGCGGCGAGCAGCGTCTCGAGCGCGCGATCGGCCTCTTCCTGCGTCACGCGGCCCAGCGCCGCGGCGCCGAACAGGATGCGCGTGCTCCGATGTCCCGTGCGACCGAAAGGGAGGCGCTCGATCATGGGGCTACGCTATCACGCTCCGCCCGGCTTCGAGCCGGGCGCGGCCGTCCGATACATCCGGGTCCGGAGGACATCATGAACGCACGAGTGGAGAGCGGCGCAGACGCAATCGGCGCAGTGCCCGAGCTGCCGCGCGCGAGCTGGGGCGACGTCGCCCGCAACTTCGTGCAGAACGCGCTGCGCACCGACATGCGCTCGTCGCTCGAGCGGATGCACCGCAGCTACGGCAACGGCGTGATGCATCGCGCCGGCCCGGTCGACATGGTCAACCTCTTCGGTCCCGACGCGAACCGGCTGGTGCTGCTCGATCGCGACGGGCTCTTCTCCGCGCGCAAGCCGTGGATGGCGATCATGGGGCGCATCTTCCCGAACGGCCTGCTGCTGCGCGACGGCGCCGAACACAAGCACCAGCGCAAGATCATGCACGAGGCCTTCAAGCGGAACGCGCTGCGCAGCTACGCCGAGCGCATGAACCCGATGATCGAAGCCGGCATCGAGGACTGGGGCGGGGCGCGCAAGGCGTTCCAGTCGTACAAGGTGCTGACGCTCGACATCGCGGCGTCGATCTTCGTCGGCGTCGACCTCGGTCCCGAGACGCGGCGCATGAACGGCGTCTTCGAGGACATGGTCGCGGCGTCGATGTCGATCGTGCGGCTGCCGATCCAGGGTCTCGAGTTCAAGCGCGGTCTCGACGGCCGCGCGTTCCTGGCGCGCTACTTCCGCGAGCTGCTGCCGAAGAAGCGCGCGGACGCGGGCGCCGACATGCTCTCGCGCCTCGCGCGCGCGCAGAACGAATCGGGCGACCGCCTGGCCGACCAGGACGTCATCGATCACATGATCTTCCTGATGATGGCCGCGCACGACACGACGACGAGCTCGCTCACTTCGATGACCTACGAGCTGGCGCGACATCCGGAGTGGCAGGAGCGCGTGCGCGCAGAGGCGTTCGCGCTCGGCAAGCCATGGCTCGACTTCGAGGACGTCGAGCGCCAGAAGACGCTCACGCTCGTGATGAAGGAGACGCTGCGCCGCTATCCGCCGCTGCCCGTGATCCCGCGCATCGCCGAGCGCGACTTCGAGTTCGAAGGCCGGCGCGTGCCGGCCGGGGCGATGGTGATCGTGGCGCCGATCCACACCCATCACATGCCCGAATGGTTCCCGGCACCCGACGTCTTCGATCCCGAGCGCTTCGCGCCGGAGCGCGCCGAGCACGAGCGACACACGCACGCATGGATCCCGTTCGGCGGTGGCCCGCACCATTGCCTCGGCCTGCGCTTCGCCGAGACGCAGATCAAGTCGGTGATGCACCAGCTCGTGCGGCGCTACCGCTTCCGCGTCGAGCCGGGTTATCGCATGCCCGTGCAGCAGGCGCCGATCTCGAAGCCGCGCGACGGTTTGCCGGTCACGTTCGAGCGTCTCTAGCGACGCGGCAGGGCGAGGATCTCCGCGGCTTCGGCGGTCGTCGCGAGGCGGCGCCCGCGCGACTCGACGAACGCTCGCGCGCGTTCGACCTCGTCGCGATTGCTCTTCGCGTCCGGGTGATCTTCGAGGCCGACGCGCAGGTGTCCGCCGTGCTCGAGCGCCCACGCGGCGATCTCCGAGTCGAGCAGCGAGCCGCCGAGCACCGCGACCGCCCAGGGCAGCTTCGAATCGCGGAGCATCGCCAGATACAGGTCGAAGGCCTCGCGGATCGGCGGGACGCCGAAGTGCGGCGCACCGCCGGCGAGATAGCCGCGTTCGAGGAAATAGAGCTTCACGAGCGCGCCGGGCGGCAGGAGTCCCGCGCGCTCGTAGGCGAGGATCGCGCGCAGCCAGCCCGGCTCGAAGATCGCGACGCTCGGACCGAGCCGGTGCCGGCGGCAGCGCTCGACCATGGCGGCCACGTCGCGCGGACCGTTGCGATACACAAAGTCGACGTCGAGCGGGCGGCCGTCGGGTGCGCTCTCGCCGAAGTTCACCGAGCCCGGATCGACGAGGCCCTGGCGGATCGCGCCGGCTTCGGCGAGATGATCGTGATGGCCGTAGCGATCGTCGAACGACGCGCCGAGGCCGATGGTGGGATAGAGGATCGCGTCCGGGCGCGCGTCGAGGATCGGACGGTACGCGGCGAGATAGAGCGCGGCTCCCTGCTCCGGCGGCAGCGCGGGCTCGTGCGTGTGCGTGTGGACGATCGCCGCGCCGGCGTCGAGACACGCGATCGCGTCACGCGCGAGCTCGGCGGGCAGCCGCGGAGCGGCGGGATTGCGCTCCGGGCCGGTGATCCCGTTGAGCGCGACTTCGAGGAGCACGGGCGATTTCGACATTCCGGCGAGCATGCCACGTCGCGCTTGACTCCGGACGGGGGCCCGTGGTACCTCCCCGACACGATGAGTTCCAGCAGCACTCACATCTCGAGCCGCAGCGCAGGGCGGGCCCACGCCGTCATTCCCGCTGCGGCCGTCCCGATGCGGCCGGCGGGTCGCAATCGCGACTCGCAGGAACCTCGCGTCCGACCATGAAGTGAGTGGAGCCACTGGGCCCTCACCGAGGCCGCGGACGCGAAAGCGACCGCGGCCTCGGTGCTTTCAGCAACACGCCGGAGACGTCCCGATGCGACGCTCCGGGCCCAGGAGCCTGCATGGCCACTCCGATTTCCACGACGGCCGCCGTCCCCGAACGGGGCGACGCCGGAAGCGTCCGCGAGGTGGCGCTGCTCGCGTACCCGATCGTGCTGACGCAGATCTCGCACACCGTGATGCACGTGGTGGACTCGATCTTCGTCGGGCGCATCGGCGCGGCCGAGCTCGGCGGGCTGGGCTTCGCCGGCATCTGGCTCTGGACGGTGTTCTGCCTCTTCAACGGGGCGCTCAACGGCGTGCAGACGTTCGTGTCGCAGGCACACGGCGCCGGCGAGCACCGCGCGTGCGGGCGCTGGGTGTGGCAGGCGCTCTTCGGCGTCGTGCCCGTGATGGCGCTGACGATGTTCGGCTTCGCGGCGCTCGCGCCGACGCTGCTCGTCTGGCTCGCGCCGTCGCCGGATCTCGTGCAGCCCGTGATCGAGTACGTCCGCGCGCGGCCGATCGGTTTCGTCGGGCTCACCTTCTGGATCGGACTCGCGGCCTTCTTCCGCGGCATCGGCGACACGCGCACGCCGCTCGTCGCGGCGCTCGTCGCGGAGGCCGTGAACGCCGTGCTCGCGTATGGACTCGTGCTCGGCCATCTCGGCCTGCCGCGTCTCGGCGTCGCGGGCGCCGGCATCGCGACGTCGATCGCGGAGTGGGTCGGCGCGGTGATCCTGCTCGGCGCGTTCCTGCGTCCGCGTGTGCGTCGCGAGTACGTGACGGGAATCGTCGCGCCGCACCTCGCCGACATCCGCCGCTTCCTGTGGACGGGCGCGCCGATCGGCGGGCAGTGGGTGCTCGACATGAGTTCCTTCGCGCTCTTCACGACGCTCGTCGCCCGCATGGGCACGGCGTCGATGGCGGCAAATCAGTCGATGCTGTCGCTGCTCTCGCTCTCGTTCATGCAGGCGATCGGGATCGGGCTCGCCACGACGACGCTGGTCGGCCGCTACAAGGGCGCGCAGGACCTCGAGTCCGCGAAGCGCAGCTATCACTCCGCGATGAAGCTCGCGATGGGTCTCGCGCTCGGGATCGCAGCGCTCTTCCTGCTCGCGCCCGAGCTGCTGATCCGCATGTACACGAGCGACGCCGAGGTGCTCTCGCTCGCGCGGCCGCTGCTGGCGCTCGGCGCCGCGTTCCAGCTCTTCGACGCGCTGCAGATCGTCGCGAGCGGTGCGCTGCGCGGGGCCGGCGACACGCGCTGGCCGTTCGTGGTGCAGACCACGCTCGCGTGGGTGCTGCGGCTGCCGCTCGCCTGGCTGCTCGCGATCTCGCTCGGCCATGGCGTCGTCGGCGCGTGGTACGCGGAGTTCGTCTTCATCCTCGCGCTCTCGGGCGCGGTGATGTGGCGCTTCCGGAGCGGCGTCTGGCGGGAGGTGAAGATCTGAGTCTCGCTGCCTCTTGCCGCAAAGAGAGGACGCCGGATTCGAGGCTAGGCGACGGCCTCCGCCGACCGCTCCACGAACGCGACGAGTTCGTCCGCGCTGCGCGCGAGCGGGAGCAGCACCAGGCGCTCGACGCCGAGGTCGGCGTAGCGCGCGACGCCGTCGCGATCGATCGGGCCGGGCGGCGGCGTGACGGTGTACGCGAGCGGACCGAGCGCGGCGGGGCGTTCGACGCCGCGCGCGGCGACGGCGAGTCCCTCGATCTGTCGCCGCGTCGTGTCGGGATCCATCGCGAATCCGTACCAGCCGTTCGCGCGCGCGACGGTGCGCCGCCACGCGGGCGGCGTCGTCGCGCCGATCACGATCGGCGGGTGCGGGCGTTGCGCCGGACGC
>JALOQG010000203.1 GCA_025453505.1 Myxococcota bacterium
GTTCGGCTACGGCCTGCGCGCGGTGGTCGCGGCCGCGTTCATCGTCTCGGTGTTCCCGGTGATCGCCAACTCGCTCGCCGGCCTCCTCTCGGTGGATCCCGCCCTGCGCGACCTCTTCCGCCTCTACGGCGCGAGCGGCTGGGCGCGACTCACGAAGCTGTCGCTGCCGTGGGCGCTGCCGAACGTGCTGACGGGGCTGCGCATCGCGGCGGGGCTCGCGGTGATCGGCGCGATCGTCGGCGAGTTCGTCGGCGGCGGCGGGCTCGGCGTGGTGGTGCTCGAGGCGATGCGCCAGCAGCGCACCGATCTCGTCTTCGCCGCCGTGCTGCACGCCGCCGCGCTCGGCCTCGCGCTCTTCGCGGCGGTGAACCTCGTCTCGCGCCTCGCGCTGCGGCGCTGGCACACCCAGGAGAAGGACGCGTGATGCGATCCCTCGTGATGACGATGATCGGCGCGTGCGCGCTGCTCGCGTGTGGATCAGAGCCGCAGGACGCGGCGCCGGCGACAGACGGCGCGCCCGCCGTGCGCAAGCTGCGCCTCGCCCTCAACTGGAAGCCCGAACCCGAGTTCGGCGGTCTCTACGAGGCCGAACGCGCGGGGTTCTTCGCGAAGCGCAATCTCGCGGTCGAGATCACCGGCGGTCCCGGCGCGCCGGTCGTGCAGATGGTGCAGGCGGGCAAGGTCGAACTCGGCATCGCGGCCGCCGACGAGGTCGTGATCGCGCGCGACCGCGGCAGCGACGTGGTCGCGGTCTTCGCCACCTATCAGACCTCGCCGCAGGGCATCATGGCGCACGCGTCGCGCGGAGCGGCGTCGCTCGGCGCGCTGCTCGAGAGCGGCGGCACGCTCGCGGTCGAGCCCGGGCTCCCGTACGTCAAGTGGTTCGAGAAGCACTTCGATCTCTCGAAGACGAAGATCGTCCCCTACGGCTACAGCGTCGCGCCCTTCCTGAACGACCCGCTGCTGGCGACGCAGGTGTTCGTCACCGCCGAGCCGATCGCCGCGCGGCGGCAGGGCGCCGATCCGAAGGTGTTCCTGATCGCGGAGTCGGGCTTCGATCCGTACGCGGCCGTCGTGATCGCGAAGGGCGCGTGGCTGCGCGAGAACCGGGCCGTCGTCGCCGACTTCGTCGCCGCGCTGCGCGAGGGATGGCGCGCCTATCTCGACGATCCCGCTCCCGCCAACGCGCTGATGGGCGGACTCAATCAGGAGATGGACGCCGAGACCTTCCGGCTCGGCGCCGCCGCCCAGGCGCCGCTGATCGAGAACGAGTTCACGAAGCGGCACGGCATCGGCGCGATGTCGCTCGAGCGCTGGACCGAGCTCGCCGCGCAGCTCGGGACGCTCGGCCTGCTCGACGGCACGCCGAAGCCGGCCGAATGCTTCGCGGAGATCGATCCCGTCGAGCGGCCGTAGTCGCTCAGCGCTTGCGGGTCATCTCCTCGCAGAGCACGTAGTTGGTCTCCTCCATGCCCATCGCGAGATACGTCGCACGCGCGCCGCGATTCTCGGATTCGACGTAGAGGCGCAGGCCGTAGACGTCGGAGCGTTCGGCCGCGAGCATTCGGACGTGCTCGTGGAGCGTGCGGTAGAGGCCCCGGCCGCGGTCGGCCGGCCGCACGTAGACGTTCTGGATCCACCAGAACCAGCCGTTGCGCCAGTCGCTCCACTCCGTGGTGAGCATCAGCGTCGCCGCTACGTCGCCGTCGATCAGCGCGACGAAGGTGCGCCCGCGCGACGCATCGCCGAGCAGCGCCTCCATGCCTGCCCGCAGCGTCGCGGGATCCAGCTCCTTGCTCTCCGTCTCGCGCGCCATCGCGAGATTGAAGCCGACCAGCACGTCGAGGTCGGCCGGCGTGGCGTCGCGCACCGACACCTTCGCGCTCACCGCGTGGGCTCCGGCTCGAAGGCGGCGATGCCCGCCAGAGCCCGATCGAGCACTTCCTTCGCCCGCATGCAGACCTTCTCCTTCCAGTCGTCCTCGTCCACGTAGAATGCGTCGCGCATGCGCCGCTCGATCGCGCGGCCCGGCTCCGATGCGCGATCGCCGTGGTGATGCAGCCAGTTCTCCGCCTGCACGGCCATCATCACCTCGTGCATGTCGCGCGTGCCGAACTCGACGACGATGCCGAGTGCCGCCGCGCGCGGAAACGCGGCGACGAACGCCGGACCGAGCAGACCCGACACGAGAGCGGCGTCGCTGCCGGAGGCCGGCTCGCTGCGGATCACGTCCGGCCACCACGCGTGCGCGAGCCGCGCCGCGACGCTCTGCTCGGCCGCGGTCTGCAGCAGCAGGCCGACGCCGCGCGGGCCGAGTCCGGAGTGCAGATCGAGAAACGCGGTCACTTCGGCTTCCGCCGCGTGCTCCGCCCAGACGGCGCGCAGCGTGCGGTTCGACCACACGGGCTCGCGGCCGCCGTACTGCACGCCCTGCGGATGCCCGTACTGGCCGCCCGAGAGCGCGCGATAGGCGGCCGTCGCGCCGCGCTCCTGCTGGAAACGCTGCAAGGCGGCGAGACTCGCTGCGAGCGCGCCCTCGTCGAGGACGGTCGGGTTCAGCGCAGCGGCGAGGCCGTCGTAATCCGCGTTCTCCGGATGCGGCGACGCGTGGTCGAGGAAATTGCGGTTGAGATCGACGTTGTCCTCGTTCACCCGCCGCAGCCACGCGAAGCCGAACGGATTCACGGCGTGCAGCAGCACCAGCGCGACGCCGTCCGGCACCCGCGCGGCGACGCCGTCGCGCAGCAGGAAGTGCTGGATGCCCGAGCCGCAGAAGCCCTCGACCCCGTGCGTACCCGAGGCGAGGAAGAGCACGCGCCGCGCGCGCTCCGGCCCGAGGCGCGCGACGTCGAGGAAGAGCGGCGCGCCGTCCGGACCCGCCTGCGGGTGTGCGATCGCCGTGCAGACGGCACCGGCCTCACCGCACGCGCGCAGGAAGGCCGCGCGCGCCGAGGCGTAGTCCGTCGGGAAGCAGGCGGCCGGCTTCGTGACGGTCATCGGATCGATCCTCCTTCGGCATCGTGCACGACGGCGCCGCCCGTCACGGTGCGCAGCACGCGGATCGACGCGATGCGCTCGGGCGCGACCGCGAGCGGACTCTCCGAGAGGACGACGAGGTCCGCGCGCAGGCCGGGCGCGAGCCTGCCCTTCTCGTGCTCCTCGAACTGGATCCGTGCGGCGCCGCCCGTGTAGAGGTGCAGCGCCTCGGCCGGCGTCAGCGCCTGCTGCGGCTCGAAGCCTTCGCGCGTCACGCAGCACTGGATCGCGTGCAGCACGTCGAGCGACTCGAGCGGCGCCCAGCCTGCGGTGCAGCCACGTCTTCTCCGAGTGGATGAAGAGCGGCTGCGTCGAGACGCAGAGCCCGAGCGCCGCGATGCGCGCGACCAGCTCCGGCGGCACGAGTGACGCGTGTTCGATGCGATGGCGGTGATCGACGCGCGGCGCCTCCGCGAGCATCCGTTCGAAGAGCCCGACGCAGCGCTCGATTGCGGCGTCGCCGATCGCGTGCACGCAGATCTGCAGCGCCGCCGCGTGCGCGGCGCGCATGCGCGCGAAGAGCACGTCGTCGTCCAGCGTCATCAGGCCGCGCTCGGCGGGCCGGTCCGAGAACGGCTCGCGCATGCACGCGGTACAGCTCCCGAAGGTGCCGTCGGCGAAGATCTTGAAGCCGCCGACGCGGCGCCCGCGCGCGGGGTCGTGTAGCGGCGTCGCGCGCGCGGCGATGGCGGCGTCCACGCTGCGCCCGACCAGGATCGCGTAGGTCGAGAAGGGCGCGTCGCCGAGCAGGACCTGCATCGCGATCGCCTCGAGGCTCCCGGCCGCGCCGGCGGGTCCCTCGTCGTCGGTCTGCAGGATCACGCCCGCCGACGTGATGCCGTGGGCCGGCAGGCGCGCGAAGGTGCGGCGCGCGATCTCGCGCATGCGATCGAGCGACGGCGACGGCACCGCGCCGAGCAGCTTCTGTGCCGCCGCCTCGAAGCAGGGCCCGAGCGGCGCACCGCCCGCGTCGCGCGCGATGCGACCGCCCGGCGGATCGGGCGTCCCCGCGACGATGCCCGCCGCGGCGAGCGCGGCGCCGTTGCCGACCGCGCTGTGGCCGTCGTGCTCGACGACGACGACGGGCCGGTCCGCGCACGCGGCGTCGAGTTCCGCGCGCGTCGGCAAGCGGCCCTCGGCGAGATCCTCGTCCTGGAGCTGGAGCCCGACCAGCCATTCCCCCGGCGGCATCGACGCCGCCGCGGCGCGCAGTTTCTCCTGCAGCGCAGCGATGCTGCGCACGCCGCGCAGATCCGCGTTGGCGTCGAAGTACGCGAGCATGATCGGGTGCAGGTGCGTGTCGATGAAACCCGGCAGCAGCGCGCGCCCGTGCAGCGCGACGTGCGTGAAGTCGGCGGCGCCCGCCGCGCGCAGCGCATCGCGACACACGGCGGCGTCTCCGACCGCGACGATGCGCCCGCCCGCGGTCGCGAGCGCTTCGGCGCTCGGCCGTGCGGGATCGAGCGTCACGATCTCGCCGCCCGTGTAGAGCGTCGCGGGAGCCGTCGCGTCCAACTCAGCGCTCCAGGACCACGGGCGGCTGCGTCGCGTAGCGGTCGAGTGCGTCGCGATCGAGCGTGACGCCGAGCCCCGGGCCGTCCGGCACGCGCACCCGGCCGCCCGCGTAGTCGAGCGGCTCGACGACGAGATCGTCCTCGAGCATCACGTGTCCGAAGAGCTCCATCGCGAAGCCGAGCGACGCCGCGCGCGCCGCGCCGGTGTGGATCTGCGCCGCCGACGCGATGCCGAGCGGCTGGTTGTGCAGGATGGTCCCCATCCCGCGGCGCGCGGCGTAGTCGATCGCGCGCAGCGCCAGCGTGATGCCGCCGGGGCGCTCGGTGTTGACGCCGAGCACGCGCACGGCGCCGAGCTCGATCAGCGCAGTCGCGTCCGTCAGCGAGAAGCAGCCCTCGTGCGCCATCAGCGGGACCGACACCGCGCGCTGCACGCGCGCGAGCCCGAGCCAGTCGTCGGCGCGCACCGGCTGCTCGGCGCACTCGATGCCGTACGGCGCGATCGCCTCGATCGCACGCACGGCCGCGTCGGGCCCGTAGGCCTGGTTGTAGTCCACGCGCAGCGTGACGGCGGGACCGAGCGCCTCGCGCACGGCGGCGACGATCGCACGATCGTCCTCGAGGCTCGTCCCGAGCTTGAGCCGGAAGTGCCGCGTGCCGCCCTTCTGGAACGCCGACGCGAGTTCGACCATCGAGCGCGCGTCGCCGAGCGGGATCAGCGCGGTCAGGGGAAGCGTGTCGGCGCCACGGCCTCCCATGAGGTCGTGCGCGGGACGCCCGGCGATGTGCCCCATCAGATCGTAGAGGGCGATGTCGAGCAGACCCTTCGCGACCTCCGAGCGCGCGACGTTGGCGTCCATGCGCGCGCGCAGCGGCTCGACGTCGAAGGGGCTGGCACCGAGCACGTAGCGCGCGAGCCCGTGCTGCACGGCGTCGAGGATCTGCGCCGGCGAGACGCCGGTCTCGGGCAGCCACACGAACGCCTCGCCGACGCCCACGCTGCCGTCCTCGGCGACGAGCCGCGCGATCACGAAATCGCCGCCGAGCCACGCCTCCTCGGCGGGAATCGCCATGCCGAGTCCGCCGGGCGCGCGCGCCATCGCCTCGCGCACCGCCGCGCGAAACGGCACGTGGATCGGATGCAACTCGATGCGCACGATCGGGGGGGCCGGCGTCACGCGGCGCATGATACCCGGCGCGGCGGATTGCGAAGCGGGCCGGCGCGACGCTCGCGGTCGATCACGGGCGCGTCGCGGCGTCCACGCGATCCATCCACGCGCCGACGCGCGGCCGGGCGCGCACGATCTCGGCGCCTTCGTCGGACGCGCGGATGCAGAACATCTGCGCGAAGACGGCGATGTCGGCGAGCGTCAGCGAGGCGCCGACGAGCCACTCGCCGTCGCCGACGAGGCCTTCGATCGCGGCGGCGTGACGCTCGACGTCGCGCACCAGCATCTCGCGCGGCTTGCGTCCGATGCCCTGCGTGCGCGTCTGGTGGCGGAAGAGGATCGGCGTCAGCACCGGCGCGATGCGCTGGAACCACGCCGGATCGAACTTCGTCAGCTCGGGAAGGAAGCGGCGCCGGTTGTGCGCGAGCCCGAAGCGCAGCGTCATCTCGTAGTAGTAGAGACTCTCGTCGGCCCAGTCCTCGAGCACGTGGACGAGCGCGCGTTCGAGCGGATGCTTGGGCAGCAGCGGGGGATCCGGAAAGCGCTGCTCGAGGTGATGCGCGATGTCGGTCGAGTCGGCGATCACGCGGCCCTCGTCCTCGATCGCGGGCAGTTTTCCGATCCGGTTGACGCGACGCACATCGGTGAGCGCGCGGCTCGGCGGCACCTCGCGCACTTCGTAGGGGATCCGCTTCACGTGCAGGATGCGACGGACTTTGTCGCAGAAGGGCGAGATCTCGAACTGGTGCAGGACGATCATCCGGTCCCCCTTTCGGCGTGCGCCGGAGTAGGATGGCATCCATCCGGAGCCGATGCTCCGTCCAAGGAGGCCCCCCATGGCAGAGAGCGTCTACAAGGTCATCGAGCTGGTCGGAACGAGCACGGAATCGTGGGAGAAGGCGGCGACCGCCGCGGTCACGCGCGCATCCAAGAGCCTGCGCGATCTGCGCGTCGCCGAGATCTCGGAACTCGACCTGCAACTCGAAGGCGGCAAGGTGCGCGCGTATCGCGCGAAGGTGAAGGTGTCCTTCAAGTACGAAGGCAAGCCCTGACGTCGACCCCGGGGCCGGGCGCGAGCCACGCGCTAGGCCTCGGCCCCGGGCCGATCGCTCGCGCTACTGCGGCGGCGGAGAGAACGTCTCGATGCGATTGGTCAGCGGTTGCACGGCCGATTCGGTCATGTGCACCGGGTGCGAGTCGCCGGTCAGCCACATGCGCAGCTGCGTGGTGTTGGGCGGATCGCCGATCACGCTCGGCATCGCGTTGTAGCCGACGACGCTGGCGCCGGCCGGGAAGCTCGCCATGCCGACGTAGCGCCGCACGGGCCCGCCGCCGAAGCGGAACGAGTCGGGTCCGTCGGCGCGCGCGTTGAAGCCCGATGCGTTGACGACTTCGTAGCCGCCGTCGCGCGCCATGCCGAGCAGATCCGGCGCGAGATCCTCGAACCCGGCGTAGGGCGGCAGCGAGAACGCGCCGCCGAGCGCGTGTCCGAACGTCTTGCGGTGCAGCTTGCCCCAGCGGTAGTCGTCCTGCTCCGTCGAGTTGCCGAAGGCGCGCGCGTACGCGTCCGACGCGAGCGCATCGAGCGCGATCCGGAGCGCATCGAGGAGCGCGACGTCGCGACGCACGTCGGCGTCGTGTCCCGCCGGCTGCGGGAAGAAGTCGACGCCCGAATGGCCGACGCCCGTGAACGGCGTCGCCGAGAGCAGGTGGTGCAACGCCTTCAGCGCGTCGTCGCCGCCGACGCCCGGCACGCCGAGCGCCGAGAGACGCGGATCGACGACCGACTTGATCAGCTTGGCGCGCCACACGTTGTAGAGCGTCGCGGCGATGCTGGCCTGCGCCTCGGCCGGCGGCACCGTCGCGAGCCGCACGCCCTGCGGATCGCTGGCGTCCCAGCCCTCGGGAATGCCGGTGGGCGTCGACCAGTCCCAAGCGGCGAGCCGGCCGATCGCCTCCGCGACGCGCGCGTCGCCGGCCAGCGCGGCGAGCTCCGCCGGGGCCGACGGCGCCGACGCGTTCGCGAACGCCGCGAGCAGGAACGGCGTCATCAGCTCCGCGTCGCGCTGCTGCACGTTGGTCTGGAAGGCGCGCATGTCGGTGACCGAGATCTTCTGCCCGGCCTGGATGCGATCGCGCAGGAGTTGCGTGATGCGGCCCGATCGCAGCCCCGCGTCGTAGCCGCCCGAGAGGTAGTAGATCGCGTTCGGATCCGAGAGCCGGCGCTGGTTCATCACGTCGTTGTCGAGCGACGTGCCGGCCGGATCGTTGTTGGCGTTCGAGAAGAATCCGTTCACGGGATTCCACGCCTGCGGCATCTCCTCGTACGGAAGGATCGCGAAGGGGATCGCCTGTCCCTGCGAGCGCGCGGGATCGGAGATCCAGTTGTTCGCGCCCGAGACGCCGTCGCGCACGAAGAACGGCGGCAGGCCGACGACCTGCCCGGCCTCGAGGTCCGCGCGCAGCGGCACTTCGGCGCTGGAGAAGTAGCCGAGGTTTCCCTGCGCATCGGCATAGGCCCAGTTCTGGCCGCCGACGTCGAACTCGTCGAGGCCCTCGCGGAACTCGGCGATGTTGCGGGCGCGATTCCAGCGCCGGAAGGTGCGCAGCTCGCCGGTCGCCTGGAAGCCGGTGTACTGGAGCGTCAGCACGTTCGTCTCGGTGGGACCGCCGCCGAGGAAGATGTCCGGATCGTCGATGTCCACGATCGGAGCGAAGCTGCGGAACGGGACGGTGAACGACACCGCACCGGCGTCGGCGACCGAGAGCCCCGCGTCCTCGAGGTTGTCGATCTCGCCGTCGTCGGGCGTGTTCAGCAGGTACGGCGTCACGACCTCGAGCGTGAGCGGGTGCAGCTCGCCGCCCGTCTCGATGCAGAAATTCGCGGGACGTCCGCTCGGCGAGAGGCACCCCGCGCGGCCCTTCACGAGCTTGTCCTGGAAGAGATCCGTCACGTCCATCGGATTGGTGGTGGCGCCCCAGGTGATGCTCTCGTTCTGGCCGAGGATCACGAACGGCACGCCGGGGAACGTGACGCCGGAGACGTTCATCGGCCCCTCGAAGGGATCGTCCGCGACGACGAGATGGTTCTCGTAGA
>JALOQG010000204.1 GCA_025453505.1 Myxococcota bacterium
CGGTCGACGCGCCGAGGTGTCGCCGGGCGAGGAGGAGGCGTGGGTCGTACGCGCGGGGGCTCGAGCGTGGCGGGTTCGCCCGGCGCCGGTGCGGACGCAGCGCCTTCCTCTTCGATCAGCCACTCGATCGGGATCGGCGGAGCCTCCGACGGCGTCGGCCGCGCGGCGATCCAGAAGATCCCGCCGAATGCGAGCGCGTGGAGCAGCAGCGCCAACGCGAGACCGCGAAGCCAGGCGCGACGCCGCGCGCGAACCGCCGACTCGGCGCGCGCCAGCGAGTGATCGAGCGGCTCTCCCGTCTCAGCGGAAGTAGTACGTGAGGCCCACTCGTACGTTGCGCGGATATCCGGGCGTGAAGTGGAAGTCTTCGGCGCCCTCCGCTTCATCCTGGAGTCGGGATTCATAGTAGAACTCGGAGCTGCGCCATTCGGAGCCGAGGACGTTGTCGAGGCCGACCAGGCCCTCGATCGGACCGCGACGATAACGGACCGCGAAGTCGAGGATCGCGTAGCCGTGCAGTTTCACACTGCGGTCCTCGTCGCCGTAGCGGCGGCCGAGCGCGGTGAAGTCGAGTTCGGCGGAGAGGCCGCTGTCGTGCGTCGCCAACAGACTCGCCTTCGCGACGAGCCGCGGCGCCTGCGGGACCGCGTCGCCGTTGCTGAACTCGGAGGACGAGTAGGCGACCGAGGCTTCGCCCGTCAGCCACTCGACCGGCTGTGCGCGCACGGCCACCTCGACCCCCTGGCGCCGGGAGCGTCCCTTCGCCTCCGTGTCACCGGCGTCTCCGACGAAGACGAGCTCGCTCTGCAGATGGAGCCACCAGTACGCGACCGACACGTCGAGCCACTCCTGCACCGGAGTGCGCACGCCCACCTCCCAGCCCATCGCGATCGGCAGCACGCGTTCCTGCGGATTCGCGACGACGTCGCGCGCGTCGTTCGAATGGAAGCCCTGGCCCCAGTTGAGGAAGATCTGCGTGTCGCGGATCGGTGCGGAGGCGGCCGGCAGCGGTCCCTCCGCTGCGAACGGCGCGAGGATCAGGTTGGCCTTGGGCAGGTAGAGATCCTCGCTCACGCGGCCGTCGGCGCGCGGCCCCGTCTGCGCCTGCTTCCGGTTGCGCACGTCGAACCAGAAGCCCTCCACGCGCACGCCGCCGACGAAGCGGGCCCAGGGCGCGAGTGCGACGTCCGCCTCCGCGAAGGCGGCGACCGACGTCTGATCGATCCGATCCGAGGAGATGCGATCGAGTCGCGTGCGCCGACGCTGCTTCGAGAGGCTGGCGGTGACGAAGTCGCTCCGTTGGTCGAGGCCGGCCGAGAAGAGCACCTGCAGGCGCCATTCGACCGAGTGGCGATACACGGCCGTCCCGCCGAAGTAGACGCGATCGTCTTCCTGCAGGATCCCGTCGCCGTTCTCCGGATCCTCGAGGAAGAGAGAGAAGTTCGAGTCGAGGTCGAGCATGTAGTGCGACGCCCAGCCGGTGACCTCGAGCTTCTGGTTCGGCGAGAAATCGTGGGTCACGCGCACCTGACCGATCTGCCGCGCGCTGTCGCCCCCTTCGCTGGGATCGACCGAGTCCCAGCGGTTCACGCCCTCGCGACCGACCCAGCGCTGCGGAATCTGGCCGGACGCGTTCCAGCGGCCGTCGTACGCGGCGAACCATCCGGAGAGCCGTGTGCTCTCCCCGAACTCCGCACCGAAACGCGCGAGGCCCTTGTACTGGAGCAGATCCTCGTCGTTCTCGAAGGGGCCGTCGCCCGTGTTGAACTCGAACGCGGAGAAGAGCGTCGCCTTCGGGTCCTCACCGCCGAAGACGCCCCGCTTCGGTGAGTAGACACCGACGCTGCGGATGCTCTGCCACTGTCCGCCGGTCACCTTCACGAACGACTCGTCGGCGGCTTCGCGCAGCCGCAGGTTGGCGGCGCCCGCGGTGGCGAAGTCGCCGTACTCGACGTCGTAGGGTCCCATCGAGACGTCGATGCGATCGATCGCCTCGGGAATCAGCCAGTGCATCTCGGCGAAGCCCTGGCCGTGCGCGTGACTGCGCATGTTCATCGGAACGCCGTCCACGAAGAACGCGAAGTCGGTGCCGTGGTCGGCGTCGAAACCGCGCACCAGATACTGGTTCGACTTGCCGCCGCCGGCGTGCTGCGCGGTGAGCAGACTGGGCACGACCTCGAGGATCCGGTCGGGCCGGTCCATGCGGCGCAACTCGAAGCTCTCCGCGTCGAGCACGAAATTCGAACCCGAGGTCACCGGACGCCGCGCGCGCACCGTGACGTCGTAGGTCGGCTGCGCGACCGCAGGCATCGCGCTCGCGAGCGCGAGCGCAGGCGTGAACACCGCGAGACGGAGTCGCCGCAGGGCACAGCGTCGGTGCATGAAGAATGGAAGTACTCGACCGGAGTTCCAATGTGCAAATCCGATTAGTCTGCTAACGATCGACTCGTGCTCTCGACTCGCGAAGTTCCCCACCCGGACGAGGTGCGTCCGCTCACGCGTGCAGCGAAGGATCTGCCCGCAGACGCGATCGTGCTCTCGCTGCGCATGCTCCAGCTCGCCGAGGATCTGCAGCGTGCCTATGCGACGCATCTGCTCGGCCGCTTCGGAATCTCCGCGGGACGCCTCTCGGTGCTGCTGCTGATCGAGCGCGGCGATCGGTCCAGGCCGCGCGCCGCGGACCTCGCGCGACGCGCCGGCGTGTCGCGCCCCACGATGACGCGGCTGCTCGACGGCCTCGCGCGCGACGGTCTCGTCGTACGGCGCGCGGATCCCGACGACGGGCGCGCGCGACGGATCGAGCTGACCGCAGCCGGCCGGCACCTGCTGCAGGACATCGAGCCTGCACACGCCCGGCGGCTCGTCGCGCTGACGCGCCTGCTCAGCGTCGAGGATCGCCGGCATCTCGATCGCCTGATCGAGCGGCTGCGCGCGGGCCTCGGTGCGCTGACGGGCGCTTGATCGCCGCGCGCGGGTCGCCGATACGTGCGCCCCGCCCTATCGTGCCGCGCGATGGCGCGCGCGACCTGGCTCGTGAAGACGGAACCGTCGACCTACGCGTGGACCGATCTCGTGCGGGAAGGCGGGACGCGCTGGGACGGCGTGCGCAACGCGCTGGCGCGCAACCACCTGGCGGCGATGCGCAAAGGCGACCACGCGCTCGTCTACCACTCGGGCGACGAGCGCGCGGTGATGGGAATCGCGCGCGTCACGCGCAGCGCGTATCCGGATCCGACGGCCGACGACCCGCGCTGGCTCGCGGTCGATCTCGAGCCGCTGCGGCCGCTCGCGAAGCCCGTCTCCCTCGCGACCGTCAAGGCGGATGCGCGGCTCGCGAACCTCGCGCTGGTGCGACAATCGCGGCTCTCGGTGATGCCGCTCGACGCCGACGCCTTCGCGCGGATCCTCGCGCACGGCGCGACGCGGGCGCCGCGATGAGCGAAGCACTCGCGGCGCTCGTCGCGATCCTCGATCTCGAAGAACTCGAAGTGAACCTGTTCCGCGGTCGCTCGCCGCAGGAGATGCGCATGCGCGTCTTCGGCGGGCAGGTGGCGGGCCAGGCACTGGTCGCCGCGTGCCGCACCGTGGAACGCGGCCTCGTGCACTCGCTGCACGCCTACTTCCTGCGACCCGGCGATCCCCGCGTGCCGATCCTCTACCAGGTCGACCGCATCCGCGACGGCCGGAGCTTCACCACGCGGCGCGTCGTCGCGATCCAGCACGGCGAGGCGATCTTCCACCTCTCCGCCTCGTTCCAGCCCGAGGAGCCCGGCCTCGACCACCAGGATCCGATGCCGTCCGCACCGGACCCCGATTCGCTGCCGACCTGGCAGGAGCGCATCGAGCCGATTCTCTCGAAGGTTCCGAAGGAGATGGCGACCTGGCTCACGCGGGATCGCCCGATCGACCTCCGCTACGACGGCGACCTCGCGATCTGGAAGGCCGAGCCGCGCCCGCCGAGCCAGCAGGTCTGGATGCGCGCGGACGGCCGGCTTCCGGACGATCCCGCGCTGCACCAGTGCGTCGTCGCGTACGCATCCGACATGACGCTCGTCGACACCGCCTTGCTTCCCCACGGCGTCGCCTGGGCCGACGACCAGTTCCAGGTCGCCAGCCTCGACCACGCGATGTGGTTCCACCGGCCCTTTCGCGCCGACGAGTGGCTGCTCTACGACCTGCACTCGCCGAACGCCGCCGGCGCGCGCGGCTTCGCGCTCGGCCGCATCTTCACGCGCGACGGCAAGCTCGCGGTCTCGGTCGCGCAGGAAGGCCTGATCCGGCGCAGGAAGCCGAAATGAGCGACTCCCGATGAGTGAGTGGCTCTGGTGGCGCGACGGCGTCGTGTATCAGATCTATCCGCGCTCGTTCCAGGACTCGAACGGCGACGGCGTCGGCGATCTCGAAGGGATCCGGCGGCGCCTCGATCATCTCGCGTGGCTCGGCGTCGACGCGATCTGGATCTCGCCGTTCTATCCCTCGCCGATGGCCGACTTCGGCTACGACGTCTCCGACTATTGCGACGTGGATCCTCACTTCGGCACGCTCGCCGACTTCGACCGCATGCTCGCCGACGCGCACGCGCGCGGAATCCGCGTCGTCGTCGACTGGGTGCCGAACCACAGCTCGGACCGGCATGCGTGGTTCGTCGAGTCGCGATCGAGCCGCACGAATCCGAAACGCGACTGGTACGTGTGGCGCGATCCGAAGCCCGACGGATCGCCGCCGAACAACTGGTTCTCGAACTTCGGCGGCTCGGCCTGGGAACTCGATCCCAAAACGGGACAGATGTACCTGCGCTCTTTCCTGAAGGAGCAGCCGGACCTGAACTGGCGCAACCCGGAGCTGGTGCGCGCGATGCACGACACGTTGCGCTTCTGGCTCGATCGCGGCGTCGACGGCTTCCGCACCGACGTCGGGCACCGGATCCTCAAGGACCCGGCGTTCCGCGACAATCCGCCGAACCCGGGCGTTCCCGAGGCGTATCGCGACGGCTTCCTCGGCCAGCTGCACCTGCACGACGAGAATCATCCCGACGTGCACGAGGCCTATCGCGAGATCCGCCGCCTGCTCGATGCGCGCCCCGAGACGATGATGGTCGGCGAGATCTATCTCTCGGATCCCGCCGACGTCGCGAAATACCTCGGACGCGGCGACGAACTCCATCTCGCCTTCAACTTCGCGTTCCTGCGCGCGCACTGGGACGCCGCCGCGTTCCGGCGCGAGATCGACCGCTTCGCGGCGCTGTGTCCGCCCGAGGGCTGGCCGACGTGGACGCTCTCGAACCACGACGTGCCGCGGCACGCGTCGCGCTACGACGATCCCGAAACCGGCGACGCGCGCGCGCGGCTCGCGGCGACGCTGCTGCTCACGCTGCGCGGCACGCCGTTCCTCTACTACGGCGAGGAGATCGGCATGCGCAACGTGCCGATCCCGGTCGAAGCGATGCAGGATCCGCTCGCGCGCACGCTGCATCCGAACCTGTGCCGCGACGGCGAGCGCACGCCGATGTGCTGGGACGCGACGCACGCCGCCGGTTTTTCGAGCGCCGCCGCGACGTGGCTTCCGGTCGGGCCGCAGCCGCCGGG
>JALOQG010000205.1 GCA_025453505.1 Myxococcota bacterium
GGCGAGCAGCGGCGCGGCGTCGGGCAACGCGGCGATCCGTGAGGGATACGCCGGCGCGCCGAACGGCAGCAGCCGCACGTCGCTGCGCGCGAGCGCCTCCAGCATCGCCGTGAACGCGCGGTCGCCGAGCAGGTCCTCGGGCGCGACGTCGAAGCGGGCACGCAGGACTGCGGCCGGCGTACCGTGCCGAGCAAGGGCCTCCCTCGCGCGCGCCGGCTCGTAGGCGAGACGTTGCTGGAGCGCGAGCCAAGCGCGCAGCGCGGCGCGTGTCTCCGTACGCCGATCGCGTGGGTCGAGCAGGCCCGTCTCCGTGACGGCGCCACCAAAGGTATTGGAATCGTGCGGTGCCACGAACGGCTCCCGGGACCGGGGCCGATTTCCCAATAGCGAAGGCGCCGCGCTCTGGCGAGCGCGACGCCTTCTGGAGTCGCTTGCGGGACTCTACTTCGAGGCGGGTGCGGCCTTCGCCGGCGGCGTGACGGTCGCCTCCGTGGCGCCCTTCTCGATCGTGCGTGCCGTCCACTGCGCCGCTTCCAGCGGCGCAGTGCTGGGCGTGCGAAAGCTCGTCGTCGCGTCGGACGCGCCGCGGAAGCGATCGCCCGCGACCATCTCGACCGTCGCGTGCGTGACGATCGCGGCCGCGCTCTCCGGACGCGCCGAGACCACGATCAGGTTCCCGACCACGTCGTCCGGCAGCGCGTGGCTCAGCTGCGTCTCGCTGTCCTTCACGACGGCGCCGGGCCGGAAGACTTCGAGGACCGAACCGACGTCCACGCCGTGATCGCTGCCGCGATTCAAGAAGATCACGTCGCGCTGTCCCGTGATGGTGCGATCGTCGGGAACGAGCGCGATCTGGCCGTCGACGCCGGCGACGTCGCCGACGCGCACCGGAACCTCGAGCGCGGGCTCGATGCGCGGGATCAGGCGATCGCCGCGCAGCATCGCGTCGTTCGAGACCCGGATGAACGCCTCGGACGACTCGGGGCCGACCTTGGTGATCTCGAGCCAGCCGAGCTTCTCGACGTGCACGCCGATGCGGGCGCCGGTCTCGGGATCGCGCACGCGCTCGTTCTCGCGCACGACGGTGAAGCGGTCGCCCTCGCGCACCTGGCCCTCGCCGAAGCCGACGAAGGCGCGACGGTTCATGGTGAGCCACTTCTCGCCTTCCGGGCTGCCGAGCAGCGCACCCGCGGACTCGAACTCCTCGTTGCTGAGGAATCCGATGTCCTCGACCGCGGGCACCGGGAAGGAGCCGACCGGCTTCGCGACCGCGTCCTCGCCCGTGCTGGACGTCGTGAACGTTTCGTCGGCGCCGATCGGGCGCATCTCGTTGTCCGAGATCCAGATCTGGTTGCCCGGATAGATCCGGTGCGGGTTCTTCACCGCCGGATTGTTCTTCCAGACCTTGGGCCACACGAACGGCGAGCCCATGTACGCCTCGGAGATGTCCCAGAGCGTATCGCCCGACACCACCGTGTGGATGCGTCCCTCGCGGCCCTGCGCGTCCTTCACGACGGGTCCCAGCGTGACGGTGCGCTGTCCGGCGGGAACGGTCGCCGGGGCGGAAGCGCTCGCGGCGGCGCCCGATTCGTCGGCGCCGATCGCCGGCATGGCGATGGCGAGCGGGGCCAGCACCCCGAGAAGCAGCCTCGTGATCCTCATCGCGGTCCCTCCGAGCCCAGGGCTCCCGCCGGCACGCGAAGCGCGCAATGCGCCTTCGCCCGCGCGGGGCACGGCCCTCGGAGGTATCGGCCGGTGCGGGGGCCGGCTGAAGACCTACCCGGGCGGCGCCGGGGACGGCGCGGCGGACAGCCGCTCGAGCATCGACCGCGCCTCGCCGGCCCACGGGGGATCGGCCACGGTCGCGCCGCTCGCGGCGGCCGCCTTCCGCGCCTCGTCCAGGGAGGCCAGCGCCCGGTCGAGGACCTCGCGCGCACGCTCCGGCTGCTTGGCGGCCTCGTAGGCGAGAGCGAGATGCACCCGCACGTAGCCGACGTCGGGATGGCCGGGCGGGAAGGTGTTCTCGGCCTCCTGGAGGTATCCGATCGCCGCCTCGGGGATGCCCTTCTTCAGCAGCACCCAGCCGAGCGTGTCGGCGACGTTGGGACTGTCGGGCATGCGCGACTTCGCCTCCTGCGCGAGGTCGAGCGCCCGATCGAGTTCCTTGCCTTCGTCGGCCATCAGGTACGCGAGGTTGTTCTTGGCGACCGCCAGATTCGGGTCGAGTTTGATCGCCTCCTCGTACTGGAGGATGGCGTCGGCGCGGCGCGCGGTGGATTCGTAGAGCGTGCCGAGCGTGAAACGCAGCGGCGCGGAGTTCGGCTGCGCCTCGACGGCCCGCTCGTAGGTACTGATGCCTTCCTGCTGGCGGTTCGAACCGAGCAGGTACTGCGCGAGCCCCTGATACGCGGCGAGGTTGTTCGGGTCGAGTTCGATCGCGCGCCGGAGCCGCGCCTCGGCCTGCGGACCCTGCCCCGCCGCGAGCAGGGCGATGCCGGAGAGTCGCTGGAGGTTGGCGTCGTCCGGCTTCTCGGCGGCCGCCTTCTCGATGCGCGCGAGCGCGTCGGAGAGGTCGCCGGACTTCGCGTCGACGGCGAGCAGCGACTCGAGGATTTCGGGATGCGCGGGATGATCCTCGAGCGCGGCGATCAGCTTCTCGCGAGCGCCTTCGGTCTTGCCCTGCAGCATGTCGATCCGGCCGAGCGCGAAGTTCACCTGCGCGTCGCGCAGATCCGACGGAATCGCGTCGAGTTCCTTGCGCGCTTCGTCGGGCTTGCCGAGGAACACGAGGCTCTGCGCGAGCCCGATGCGCGTCTCGACGTCGTCGGGCCGCTGGCGGAGCACCTTGCGCGCTTCCTCGATGGCGAGATCGTGCTCGCCGAGCATCGCGTGCACCTTGGCCAGCAGCTTGCGCGCCTCCGCGAAGTCCGGGTCGAGTTCGACGGCGCGCAACACTTCCGCGCGCGCCTGCTGGCGGTCGTTCTGCAGCAGCAACGCGGTGCCGAGCAGGAAGTGCGCCTGCGCCCAGTCGGCGCGGCGATCGAGCGCACGGCGCAGCGACGCGACCGCGTCGTCCGCCTTGCCCTCGGCGACGTCGAGCTTGGCGCGCACGAAGTAGCCCTCGGGCATCTCCGCATCCTGCGCCAGCACGGCGTCCACGATCGCGCGGCCCTGCGCGAGCTTCTCGCGAGATCCATCTTTCATGCCCAGATCGACGAGCAGTTCCGCCTTGCGCAGGCGCGCCGTCTTGTCGTCGGGCGCCACTTCGAGGGCCTTCTCGGCCGCCTCGAGCGCGCCGGCCAGATCGCCGTTGCGGCCGCGATAGGCCGACAGGATCAGGAACGGCTTCGTCTCGCCGGGCTTCGCCTGCGTCGCCTGCTCGATCATGCCGTCGGCCTTGGCTCGATCGCCGCGCGAGTGGTAGAAGCGGGCCAGCGCGTAGATCAGATCGAGGTCGCCGGGCCGCGCGTCCACGGCGTCGGTCAGCGTCTTCTCGGCCTCGGCGTAGCGCTCCCGCGCAAAGTAGTGCGCCGCGATGCGCTGATGGACCTCGGCCTTCTGCTCGTCGCTCGCGATCTCGAGCGCGTTCTTGTAGGCCGCTTCGGCGTCGGTGTCGCGCAGCCGGTCGAGCGCCAGGAAGGACGCGTAGAGCAGCTGCGACGTCGCGCCCGGATCCATCTGCGTGAGCTTCACGTAGAGCTCTTCCGCCGCGGGGCGATTGCCTTTGCGCACGTAGTAACCGGCGAGCGTGCGCACCAGCTCGGCGCGCTCGGGCTGGAGCTCGAGCGCCTTCTTGTAGTCGGGCTCGGCTTCGTCGACGCGCTTGAGGCGTTCGAGCGCCGCTGCGCGCAGCACGTAGCCTTCCCATCGATTCGGATCGGCGGCGATCACCGCTTCGCCCTGCTCGCGGGCCTGCTCGAACTCCGACTCCTGGCCGAGCAGCAGGAACTGCCCGAGCGCGAGCCGTGCGTCGAGGTTCGAACCGTCGAGACGCACGGTCTCCTGGAATTCCCAGAACGCCTTCTGCGCTTCCTTGTTCGCGAGATAGGCCTCGGCGAGACCGAAGTGCGCCTTGGCGTCGTTGGGCGCGAGTTGCAACGCGTTCTTGTACTCGATCGCCGCCTCGGAGGGCTTCTTCTCGTCCAGGTAGGCCCGCGCGCGCTCCATGTGCTCGGCGAAGCGCGCCTCCTCGCTCTGGCACGCGACGAGCCCGAGCACGAGCAGCAGACCACACACGCCGAGCGGGCGCGTCCACCGGGAGGCCGGCCGGGAAATCCGAGCGGAAGGCCGAGCGTGCATGGCGATCCTCGCGTGGTTCGCGCACGAGGCCGTGCGCGGGGCTCCCAGGAATCTCGGGAGCCCGCTTAGGTATCCGATGCGGCGGAGCTCTTCAACCAGCCAGGGTCGGCTCGGACTCGGACTCGTGCAGGTCGTTCTCGGGCTCGGGAGCCGGACGATTGCGGCGCCAGGTCGGATGCGTGATGCCCATCCGCTGGACCATGTAGTTGAGCTTCCTGCGGCTCACGCCCAACAGTTCGGCAGCGTCCTTCTGGACGAAGCCGCTGCGCTGGAGTGCCGCCAGTACGAGCGTTCGCTCCGCGTCGCGCATCGAGAGACCGCGCGGCGGCGCGCCCGGCTCGCGCAACGCGACCGGCTCGGGCGCCTCCGCGACGTCCACGTCCGCGACCTCGATGCGATCGCCGTCGGCGAGCAGCACGGCGCGCTCGATCACGTTGCGCAGCTCGCGCACGTTGCCGGGCCAGCGATGCGCTCGCAGCCGCGCGATCGCCGCCGGGGCGAGCGGCCGTTCGGGCCGTCCGAGTTCGTGCGCGAACAGAGCGGCGAAGTGCACCGCGAGGGCCTCGACGTCGTCGGGCCGTTCGCGCAGCGGCGGCAGCGCGATGCGGATCACGTTCAGGCGGAAGAAGAGATCTTCGCGAAAGCGTCCCGCACGCATCTCGCGTTCGAGATCGCGATGCGTCGCTGCGACGATGCGCACGTCGGCGCGCAGCGGGCGCGCTCCGCCGACGCGCGTGAACTCCTTGTCCTGCAGCACCCGCAGCAGCTTCGCCTGCGTGGAGGGCGCCATGTCGCCGATCTCGTCGAGGAAGAGCGTGCCGCCGTCGGCCTGCTCGAAGCGGCCGGTGCGCATCCGGTCGGCGCCCGTGAAGGCGCCCTTCTCGTGCCCGAAGAGTTCCGATTCCAGCAGCGTCTCGGGCAGCGCCGCGCAGTTCATCTTGATGAACGGGCCCTCCGCCCGCGCCGAGAGGCCGTGGATCAGGCCGGCGATCACTTCCTTGCCGGTGCCGGTCTCGCCGGTGACGAGCACGGTCGAGCGCGAATCCGCGACCCGCTCCGCGAGCGCGACCGCCGTGCGCAGCGCCGGGCTCGTGCCGACCACGTTCTCGGGTCCGTAGCGCGAGGCGCGCTCGGCGCGCAGGTGCGTCACCTCGCGCACCAGGCGCCCGTGCTCGAGCGCCTTGGCGACGCGCACCTCGAGCTGCTCGAGGTCGAAGGGCTTCTGCACGAAGTCGAAGGCGCCGCGGCGCATCGCCTCGACGGCCGACTCGATGGTCCCGTAG
>JALOQG010000206.1 GCA_025453505.1 Myxococcota bacterium
GAGCCGGGCGCCGCGCTCGCGGCCGCGCGCGAGTTGGCGCTCTCGATCGCCGCGCACCCGCAGCTGTGTCTGCGCAACGACCGGCGTTCCGCGTACGAGCAGTGGGGACTCGCCGAGGCGCCGGCGCTCGCCAACGAGACCGCACGCGGCATGGCGACGCTCGAGTCGGGCGAGTCGCGCGCGGGCGCCGCGCGCTTCACCGCCGGCGCCGGACGCCACGGCGGCGCCGCTTGACCGATCGCGCGCGAAGCTCGGACGCAACGTCGATCGGCGGACACGGATTGCTCGATCGCGTCGGCATCCCCCTGGCGATCGCGGGCGCGGCGCTGGCCTACCTGCTCCCGCTACGCGCGTACGGCATCACGGTGAGCGACGACGGCTGGTACCTGGAGCCGGTCCTGCGCATGCGCGAGGGCGCGGTCCTGTATCGCGACGTCTGGACGTTCTACGCACCGCTTCCGTACCACCTCTTCGAGGCGCTCTTCGCGGCGACGGGCCCGTCGATCCTCGCGGCCCGCACCCTCTTCGCCTGTGCGATCGCCGCGACGGCTGCGCTCACGTACCGGCTCGCGCGACGTGGCGCACCGCCGTCGATCGCGTGGCTGCCGGGCGCGGTCTTCGCGCTCGTGCCCGGTCCCTGGCCCAAGGCATTTCTCGGCCTGTGCACGGCGGCCTTCTTCGTCGCGCTCGCACGCGCCCTCGAGAAGCCGCTCGCGCGCCGCTTCGCGGTGCTCGGTCTCGTCGCGGGCCTCACGCTCGCGACGCGTCAGGACCTGGGCGTCGCACAACTCGGGATCCTTCTGGTCGCCGCGCCGCTGCCCGCTCTCTTCCCGCGCGGCTTCGATCGATCTGCGCCGCGCTCGCGGCTCTACGATGCGTTCGCGCTCGTCGCGGCAGGCCTCGCAGCCTGGGCGCTCGTGCTGGCTCCCTTCGTGGCGTACTACGCCAGCCAGGGAGCACTCGACGACCTCGTGCAAGCGGTGTTCGTCACCGCCGCGACCCAGCCCGGCGCCTTTCCGCCCGCAGTGCCGATCCTGCTCGGCTTCGACGCAGGCGAAGGCTTCGGCGTCGCGCTGATGATGGTGCTGCCCCCGATCCTCTACGCATGCTTCGCGATCGCGGTGGCCGCGCGCGTGCGCCGCGACGGCGTCGGCACGCGCAGCGTGCTCGAAGGCGCCCTGCTCGCCTATGCCGTGGTCACGCTCGCGCAGGCGTACTACCCGGTCCTGCTCGTACGCCTGCTGCAGAGCGCAGTCCCGTTCTACGTGCTGACGACGTGGGCGATCGCCGCGCAATGGGCGCGCGTGTCGCCGTCCCTGCGCATCGCGACTTCCACCGCGGCCAGCGTGGCGGCTGCAACCTGGGTCGGCTTCGTCCTCTTCGGCTTGCGTGCGGTCCACCCGAGCGATCTCTACACCGGATCGGCTCGCATGCTGCACTACGACGCCCCGCTCCGCGTGCTCGGCGACGAACTCCAGGTCGGCTGGGGCCAGGCGGAAGAGGCGCGCCTCGTCGCAGGGTATTACGCGACGCACACGAAACCCGGCGAGCCGACGCTGGTCGTGCCGACGCATCCGCTCTACTGGGCGATCGTGGACAGGCCGAATCCCACCCGCTACCTCGCCGACCACGCGCACGGCCACTTCGTGATGACGGCCGCGCAGAAGCAGGAAGAAGCGGAACGCCTGCGCGCGAGCGGCGCGCGCATCGCTCTCGCGGAACAGGCGTGGTACGCCGCGACCGAACCCGCCGATCCGCTCCGCACGCTGCTTCAAGAAGAGTTCCGGCCCGTCCGATCCTACGTCTCGATGGTGATCCTCGAGCGCGACGACTCGGCCGACGGGCGCACGCTCGGCGCGATCCTGCGCCGAACCTTTCTCGGCCGACCCACGCGTGCGGATCTCGATGCACTGCGCGCACGGGTCGCGCGGGCGCCAGAAGAGCCGCTGCCCTGGAAGCTGCTCGGCGCGCTGGCGTCGTCGGCGGGTGCGACGGACGAGGCGCTCGCCGCGTACCGGCGAGCGGCCGCACTCGATCCGAGCGACGCATCCGCACTCGAACGCGCCGCCGCCCTCGCGATCGACGCGGATCGCCGCACCGAAGCGGCCGCCGACCTCGCGCGCGCGCGCCGCATCCGCGAATCGCCGACGCTCCGGCGTCTGGAAGAACGCATCACCGAGTGAAGATCTGCCTCGAAGTTTCGCGTCGCGCTGCGGCGGTTGGCCGCTCGGGGGCGATCGAGGATACTGCCGCCTCGTCGCAGCCTTGGAGTCACATGAACCGGTCGATTGTCCTCTCGATCGTGGTGCCCGCCTGGAACGAGGCGAAACGCATCGAGACGACGCTGCGCGCGATCTCGGAACACTTCGCCGCGCACGCCGACGCGTGCGAGCTGATCGTGGTGGACGACGGCTCTCGCGACGAGACCGCCGCGGTGGTGCGCGCGCTCGCCCCTGCCCTCGCCCTGCCGGTGACCGTCCTGCGCTACGCGCCGAACCGCGGCAAGGGCTTCGCGCTCAAGGTCGGCTTCGCCGCATCGCGCGGCGCTCGCATCCTGTTCTCCGACGCCGACCTCTCGACGCCGATCGAGGAGGCCGCCGCGCTGCTCGCCGCGCTCGACGCCGGCGCCGACGTCGCGATCGGCTCGCGCAAACAGAGTCGTGCGCAGATCGAGGTGCGTCAGCCGTGGCTGCGCGAGACGCTCGGCAAGGGTTTCACCTTGCTCGTGCGCTGGCTGATCGCCGACGTCTCCGACGCGACGTGCGGCTTCAAGGCCTACCGCGGCGACGCCGGCCGCGCGCTCTATGCGCGCATGCGCGTGTTCGACTGGAGCTTCGACGCCGAGATGCTGCGCGTCGCCGCGCTGCGCGGCCTGCGCACGACCGAGGTGCCGGTGCGCTGGCGCGACCAGGCCGGCACCAAGGTGGACCTGCGCCGCGACGTCGTGCGCTCGCTCGCGGGGATCGCGCGCATCCGCTCGCACGCCGCGGCGGGCCGCTACGCCGAGCCACTCGCCGTGGACGTCGCCGTGGAGCGCTGGAGCAGCACGGGGTGAGCGACCCCGCGGAGCTCCAGCGGCGCTTCTATGCGCGCGGTGCGCACGCGCACCTGCAACCGCGGGACGGCGACTTCTACGCCGCGAAGCTGGTGGAGGTCGCCGCACGGGGCCTGGGGATCGGCCCGCAGGATCGCGTGCTCGAGGTCGGCGCCGGCTTCGGACGCTTCAGCTTCGCGCTGCTCGAACGCTGCGCCTCGCTGGTCGCGGCCGATCTCTCGGAGCGCGCGCTCGCGACGCTCGATGCGACGCGCGCGGCGCAGGGCGTCGCCGCCGAGCGGATCGCGACGCGCTGTCTCGATCTCGCGCGCTTCGATCCCGCCGGACTCGGCGAGCGATTCCGTGCCATCGCCGGCTTCTTCATCCTGCATCATCTCCCCGACGCGGCCGACACGCTCCGGCGTCTCGCGGGCGCGCTCGCGCCGGGCGGCGTGATGGCGTTCGTCGAACCGAACCGGCGCAACCCGCTCTTCCTCGCGCAGGTGGCGTGTTGTCCCGACATGAGCTGGGCCGAGGAGAAGGGAATGTTCGGGCTCTCGGCGCGCGCGATCGAAGCGGCGTTTCGCGACGCCGGCCTCGACGTGCTGCCGACGCAGCGCTTCGGCCTCTTCCCGCCGCAGCTCGTGAACCGCTTCGGCTGGGCGCGTTCGATCGAAGCGGGCGTCGAGCGGGCGCGCGTGTTCGAGCCGCTGCTGCCCTTCCTGCTGCTGCGCGCGCGGGCGACGGCGGGCCGATGAGTCCGAGTCCGGCCGATCGCTGGCTGCCGGCGATCCTCTTCCTCGGGACGCTCGCCTACCTGCTACCGCTGCGCGCGCACGGCCTCTCGATGAACGACGACGGCTGGTGGCTGCAGGCCGTGCTGCGCATGCGCGACGGCGAAGTCCTGTACCGCGACGTCTGGGTCTTCTACGCGCCGCTCGTGTATCACGCGATCGACTGGATCTTCGCGCTGACGGGGCCGTCGATGCTGGCCGGCCGCGTGTTCTTCGCGCTCTGCATCGCTGCGAGCGCCGCGATGACCTACCGGCTCGCACGACGCTTCGTCGCGCCCGCGTGGGCGTGGATCCCGCCGGCGGTGCATGCGCTCGCGCCCGGCCCGTGGCACAAGGCGTACTACGGCATGGCGACGGTGGCGATCCTGCTCTGCACGGCGCGCGCACTCGAGCGCACGACCGCATGGCGCTTCGGCGCGCTGGGCGGCGTCGTCGGGATCGTGCTCGCGACGCGCCAGGATCTCGGCCTGCTCGGCCTCGCGATCGCGCTCGGCGCGGCGGTCGTGCCCGCGCTCTGCGTGCCCGTCGCGGATCGGGCGCCCGCCCCGGCGCTACGTCGCGTGCTCGCGGTCGTCGCGGGCGTCGCGCTGCCCGTCGCGCCGGTGCTCGCCGCGTACGCCTCCGCCGGCGCGCTCGGCGATCTCTATGAAGCGGCATTCGTGCGCGCGTTCGGACAGTCGGGCGCGCACCCCGACTCGATCGGCCGCGCGCTCGCACCGGCGACCTTCGCGCAGGCGCCGCAGGGACGAGCCGTCGGCGTCTTGATGCTGCTGCCGATCCCGCTCTACGCCGCGCTCGGCGCCGTCGCGGTGCGGCGCTTCGCGCGCCGCCCGGCGGACCCGCGCAACCTGCTGCTCGGCGCGCTGCTGCTCTTCGGCGTCGCCGGCCTGCTGCAGGCCTGGTATCCGATGCTGCTGCTGCGGCTGCTGCAGAGCGCGCTTCCGTTCCTGCTCGCAGCGACCCTCGCGTTCTTCGAGCTCGGCCGTCGCTTCAACGTGCGGGCCGCGTTGCCGGCGCTCGTCGCGGCGGCCGCGGCCTACCTCGGCGTCGTCTTCACGTCGGGCGAGATGCCGCTCTACACCGGCTCGGCTCGCGTGCTGCGCTACGACGCCCCGGTCGAGATCCTCGGCGAGCGCTTCTACGAACGCTGGAGCAGCGCGGAGGAGATCCGCCTGGTGCGAAACTTCTTTGCGACGCACGCGGAGCCGGGCGAGCCGACACTCGGCCTGCCGACGCTCTCGCTCTACAACCCGATCCTCGGGCGGCCGAATCCGACGCGATTCCTGGCCGAGCATCCGAAGGGCAACTTCGTGATGAGCGCGGCGCAGAAGCGCGACGAAGGCGCCCGCCTGCTGGCGAGCGGCGCGCGCTTCGTGATCGTCGGCCAGGACTGGTACGCGCGCGGCAGCGGAGACGATCCCCTGCTCTCGCTGCTCCGCAATGCCTTCCACCCGGTCCGCGGCTATCGCTCGGTGCTGATCCTCGCGCGCGGCAGCGACGCCGAGTGGGCCGCCGCGAGCCAGCGCATGCGCCGCACGATCGGACGCCAACCGGATCCCGCCGAGCTCGAGTTCTGGAGCGCCTTCGCCGAGCAGCACCCCGACGAGCCGTTGGCGTGGCGGGTTCTCGCGGCGCACCAGGAGGCGGCCGCCGATCTCACCGGCGCGATCGACTCGCTGGGCCGCGCCGCGGCGCTCGATCCCGCCGAGCCGCTGCCGCTCGAAGTCGCCGCGCGGCTGCACCTCACGCGCGCGGGCACGCGCGGTACGCGAGAGCCCGGAGACGCGGCGTCTCGCGCGCACGCTCGCGGACGGCGCGTGAGGCTACGCCGCGAACGGCTTCGGGAAGCGTACGTAGGTGTCGATCAGGAGCCGCGCGAGGTCGTCGTCCGCGGGCCGCTCACCCGCCAGCAGGCCGCGCTCGCGCAGGTCGGCGCAGAGCGTGTCGAGGATGACGGCGAGCGAGAGGTCGTCTTCGTGGCGTTCGGTGCGCGCGCGATCGGCCTCGTCCTCGTAGCAGTACGCCTTCCACGACACCGAGAAGCGCAGCTCTTCCCAGGCGTAGCGGGCCAGCTCGCGCTCGGAGTCGAAGAGACACCACGCGCCGCTGCTCTCGGGACGCAGCCGCATGGTGGGCGAGACCGGCAGCATCGGGTCGTCCGACGCCACGCGGTCCACGCCGTGGAAGATCGTGTCGGTGTCCATCAGGATCGCCGTATTGTGTCGCGCCGGAAGGGTGTGCGGCGGCGCCTCGGCGCCGTCCGGGTAGAAGGCGAGTTCTCCGCCCGCGGCGTCGCTGAAGTACGCGATGCCGGTGGCGATCGGCCGGCGCCACGCGTCGAAGAGGCCCGAGTGGAGCATGACGACGCAGAGCCACTGCGGAACGACGGTGCGGTTCGCGCCGCGGAACTCGGGGACGTCGGTGTGCACCGCGAGCTCCTGCCCGGGCAGGAGCAGGTTCGCGTAGACGATCGCGGGCACCACGAGCGGCCGTCCGAACACGCGGCGCGCGGCGTCGAGGAATCCCTCGTGGCGCAGGAACGGCTCGACGCCGTGCATCGCATCGCCGCGGCCGTCGTAGTAGTAGGTGCCGCGGAAGTAGTTGGTGCGGGCCGCCAGCATGCGGCCGTCCTCGCGCCGCGCGAACCGGCCGCCCGTCTTGACGAAGTTCAGCGCGGCGTCGTAGCGCTGCGGAATGCCCGGCGCGAAGCGCGTCTGGCCACGCTCCTCGGGCGCGGCGTCCGAACCGTAGGTCGAGTAGGTGCCGAAGCGATGGCACAGCCGCACCATGGCGTCGGCCTCTTCGGGCGCGAGCAGCGGGTCGAAGTGGACGTACGGGGCGAGCGGGGCGCTGCGCATCGGTCCGGACTCTCCTTGCGGCGGGGCGACCATACTATGCTGGGCGGATCGTGAACGCACCGCTCGCCCGCCTGCCCTACCTCGCCGTCTGCACCGGACTCGGACTCGTTCTCGGCTGGGTGCCGCTGCTGCTCCACGGGCCGATCCCCGAGAAGTTCGACGTGCTCTACATCAACGGCTCGCTCGCGGTCTGGGGCTTCTATCTGGGGCGCTGCGCGATCGGGTTCTGGGTCGGCGTCTCGACGTGGCCCGCGCGCTGGTGGATCCGCGGACCGCTCCTGGGTCTCGTGTCCATGCTGCCGCTCGGCATCGTGCTGCTCGCGACGCCGGGCTGCGGAACGCTGTGCTTCCGGCTGAACATGAGCAGCGCGATCGCGCTCGGGTTCGCCAACGCGGGGCTGGCCTTCCTGCTCACGGGACGGCATCGCGCGCCGTAGTCGCTGGTTGCCGTCGAGTCGGATCAGCGGAGCGCTCTGGCGGTGCTGACGACGCGCTGCGCGACGATGCGGCTCAGGTTGCGGTAGACCTGCGCGGCGATGCGGGGGTAGCGGCGGCCGAGGCGCTCGAGGTCGGCGTCGTCGAAGCGCAGCAGGCGCGCGTCGGTGGCGACTTCGACGTCGGCGGTGCGCGCGCCATGGAAGAGCGCGACTTCCCCGACGGTGTCGCCGCGGCGCATGCGCGAGAGCTCGGTGCGGCGGCCGTCGCGTTGCAGGGACGCGACGAGCTCGCCGTCCACGACGACGTACATCGCG
>JALOQG010000207.1 GCA_025453505.1 Myxococcota bacterium
GCTCGCAGTGGCGGTCGGCGCCACGAGGCCGCAAACGATCGTGATCGAGGCGACGATCGCGAGCGTTTGCGTCGCGCGCCGCATGTCGTATCGGCCCCGTCCCACGAGTCGCAAGATCGCGCGCATCGATGACGGCGGCGTGAGCAGTCGGTGAGGGCGGCTCCCCTCGATCAGTCGAGGGCGGGCGCGAGGTAGCGGGTCAAGGCCTGCTTCATCTCGGCCGTGATGCGCGCGCGCTGCGTGGGATCCGGCGTATCGAGCAGCCAGTCGATGAAGGTGTTGGCGATCCGCAGCGCGCTGCGCACGACGAGTTCGACGCGCTCGGCGCCGAGCCGCTCGTGCAGCAACGGCAATGCGGCGAGCTGCGCGACGAGCTGCGTATCCGACGCTTCGACGACTGCGCGGAAGGCGGCGCAGCCTCGCGTCGCACGCCAGACGGTCGCGTAGGTCCGGTCGGAGGCGTAGATCCCGGCCGAGACGTCGATCGCGTGTTCGAGCGCCTCGCGCCACGGCAGTCGCGGGAGGTCCACGCGCAGGCAGGCGGCCACCGCGGCGTCCACGCGCGTCGTGGTGCGTTCGACCAGCGCCGCGAGGATCTCCTCGCGGCTCGCGAAGTAGTGGTACACGGAACCGATCGGAACGTGCGCGCGCTTGGCGATCGCGGCGGTCGTGAGCGCCTCGACGTCGCTCTCCTCGAGCAGCTCGACCGTCGTGTCGAGGATCCGCTCGACGCGCACGCGGGCGCGCTCCTGCAGCGGCTCGCGCCGCGGCTGGAGCGGCCGCGTGTTGCTGCCTTGTGTCTCGAGAGTGCGTCGCGGCATGCCTCGAACTTAGACGTTCACGCTTCGATCTCCAGCCGCGCGCCGGCGCACGTGACGCAGCCCACGCGCCGTCGCGATCGCGAGCGCCGCGAGCGGGGCGGAGTCCGGCTCGGGGACGGGCCGCGGCGGAGCACCGGGCGTCGGCTCGCTCTGGATGCGCCAGAGGCCGTCGAGCCCGCGCTCGATGCTCGCGCCCGCCGGCGCATCGGCGACGTCCACCGCCGCGATCGCGCCCGCCGGATCGAGCAGGCCCGTGTCGTTGGTCTCGCCGTAGAGCACCACGTCCACCGGCAGCGTCTCGGCGGTGACGGCATCGGCCGGCCGGTCGAAGAGCGCGACCGCGTCCGCCGTGACGCCGCCGTTCTGGAGATCGGGCTCGAGATCGATCGCGAGTCCGAAGGAGAAGGGCGGCATCGCGGCGTCGCCGAGGGGACCGCCGATCACGAAGCGGGCGCCGGCCTCGACGCTTCCCGACAGCGCCTGACGGCCGGATACGAGAGTCGTACCGCCCCAGCCGAGGCTCCAGGCCGAGAGATCCACGGGTGTGTCGCCGGCGTTCCACGCCTCGACCCACTCGCGTTCGTCGTCGGCGCCGTCGGCGTCGTAGAGCACCTCGGCGATCACGAGCGAGGCGGAGGCGGGCGCGGCCGGAGTCGCGGCGGCGATCGCCGCTGCGCACGCGGCGATGCGAGAGGATCGGTGCATCGTAGGACTCGCGCGGGACCGACCGGGGGAGCGGTGCGAAGGTCTCGCGTCGCGACGCGCGGCGCAACGTCGTGGCGACGCGTTCACGCCGCGCGCAGGGCGAGCCCGCTCGCGACGCTGCTCAGCTCCTCGCCGCCGCGCAGCTTGTCCGCGCCGAAGCGCGTCGCGAAGATCGCTCGCACGGCGGGCACGAGCGCGGAGCCTCCGGTGAGGAACACGCGGTCGACGTCGGCCGCTGCGACGCCGGATTGCGTCAGGACCTCGTCCACGCAGCGCTCGATCTTGCCCAGCTCGGCGCCGATCCACGCCTCGAAGTCGCGGCGCTCGACGGGGGCGTCGAGCGAGAAGCCGGCGTCGCGATACCGCACGCGGCTCGCGTCCGCGCGCGAGAGTTCGTGCTTGGCGGTCTCGATCGCGCGGTAGACGTGGAAGCCGCGATCCTCGCGCACGAGGCGTCCGAACGCGCGCAGGCGTTCGGGCTCGAGCGCCTCGCGCTCGAGGTCGCCGAGCAGCGCCAGCGTCGAGCGCGACTTCAGGAACGAGAGGTGGTGCCAGCGCTCGAGGTGCGCGTAGAGCCAGGCGGGGACGGGAAGCACTTCGCCGAACAGGTTGCGGTAGTGCGTGCCGCGTCCCAGCGCGGGCGCGACGCGCTCGCGCACGAGCTTCGCGTCGAAGGCGTCGCCCGCGACGCCGACGCCCGACGTGCCGAGCACCTCCGCGTCCGCGCGCCGTTCGCCCGGCGCGAGGCGCAGCACCGAGAAGTCGCTGGTGCCGCCGCCGAAGTCGCCGATCAGCACGCGCTCGGGCGCCGCGATGCGCAGCCCGTAGTGGTGCGCCGCGGCGACGGGCTCGAGCTCGAAGCCGACGTCGTCGAAGCCCGCGCGCGCGAGCGCCGAACGCAATCGCGTCAGCGCCAGGCGTTCGTCGAGATGCTTCGCGTCGCCCGCGAAGCGCACCGGCCGGCCGACGACGACGCGCGTGCCGAGCGGTCCGAGTTCGGCTTCGGCGGCGCGGCGCAGCTCGAGGATCAGGCGCCCGACGAGATCCTCGAGCTCGAAGACGGCGCCGAAGATCTCGGTGCGCTCGAAGAGCGGGCTCGCGAGGAACGACTTGATCGATTGCACGAGGCGCCCGTCGCCCGCCGTCTCGAGGTAGCGCTCGATCGCGGCCGGCCCCGCGCGTACGCGAGGGGGACGTCGTAGATCCTCGAGATCGGGCTCGAAGTGCAGGATCGAGCGGAATGCGGGCGAACCTCGGAAGGTCGCGAGGCGCGGCGCGCCGTGTCCTTCCCAGACGGCCACCGCGCTGTGCGTGGTGCCGAAGTCGAGACCGACGACGCGCATGATCCCCCCTTCCGGAAAATGCACGACGCCCCGCCCCGCGCGCGGCGGGGTGGGGTCGTGCACGTTGGCGTGCGCCGAACGCAACGATCCCCACCCGCGGCGGCGCGGGGTGGGGTGTCGCTGGCGTTCGGTTGGCCGGCAGCATCGGGGAAGCGGCGGCGCTACGCAAACCGCGCGCCGATCCGAACGGTCGCCCCGGCATCGACGCGGGTGGCGACGGCGCGGCGTCGGCCGCCGTGTGGATCGCGATGTTCGCGTCGCGACACATGCACGAGTACGGCCTCGAACGCGACGCGACGCGGGGCGAAGGCGGGCCGTTCGTCGCGGACGGGACGCGCAGTCTCTATGCTGCCGCGCGCCAATGCCGAGCCCCCACTTTCCGTTTCCGTCCAATCCCACCGGCTGGTACCACCTCGCCGACGCGCGCGACGTGACGCGCGGAGCGGCGCCCCGCGCGGGCGCGCTCGGCGCGTCGCTCGCACGACGCCGCCCGCACTTCTACGCGTAGGAGAAGCCCCGATGTCCGAGTTCTGCAAGGTCGAGCGCGACGGTCCCGTGACCACGATCACGATCACGCGTCCCGAAGTGATGAACGCGATCCATCCGCCGGCCAGCACCGCGCTTTCGGCCGCGTTCGACGCGTTCGTCGCGGATCCGGACGCGTGGGTCGCGATCCTGACGGGCGCCGGCGACAAGGCGTTCAGCGCGGGCAACGATCTCAAGTTCCAGGCCGGCGGCGGCAGGGTCGAGTCGCCCCCGAGCGGCTTCGGCGGGCTCACGTCGCGCTTCGACAACCCGAAGCCGGTGATCGCAGCGGTGAACGGGCTGGCGCTCGGCGGCGGCTTCGAGCTGGTGCTCGCCTGCGACATCGCGATCGCGTCGGAGCGCGCCTCGTTCGGATTGCCCGAGCCGCGCGTCGGACTCGCGGCGCTCGCCGGCGGCCTGCACCGCCTGCCGCGCCAGATCGGTCTCAAGCCGGCGATGGGCATGCTGCTGACCGGCCGCCGCGTCGACGCGCGCGAGGCGCTCGCACTCGGCATCGTCAACGAGGTCGTCGCACCGGGAGACCTGCTGGCGGCCGCGCGACGCTGGGCGGACCAGATCTGCGAATGCTCGCCGGCGTCCGTCCGCACGAGCAAGCGCGTCGCGCTCGAAGGCCTCGCGCACGCGTCACTGGAGCAGGCGATGGCCGCGCGCTACGACGCCATCGCCGACCTGGTCAAGAGCGCCGACTTCGTCGAAGGTCCGCGCGCTTTCGCCGAGAAACGCAAACCCCGCTGGACCGGCAACTAGCAAACCCACTTCCCGCGCAGCGAGCCGCAGGCGAGCGGCGAGAACCAGAACTGGAGATCCCCATGATCGAATGGAACGAGCAGCAGCAGATGATCCGCGACGTGGTGCGTCGCTTCATCGAGGCCGAGGTGGTGCCCAACGTCGAGGCGCTCGAGCACGGCGACCTGCCGCCCTACGACATCCTGCGCAAGCTGTACTCGACCTTCGGCATGGACGAGCTCGCGCGGGCGCGCTTCGCGAAGCAGATCGAGCGCGAGAAGCGCGGGGAAGCGCCGAAGAAGCGCGACGAGGATGGCGAGGGCGGCGGCGAAGGCGTGGGCATGCAGATGATCCCGATCATCGAGCTGTGCCGTCATTGCCCCGGCATGGTGACCGCGCTCGGCGTTTCGGTCGGGCTCACCGCTTCGGCGATCCTCGGCAAGGGCACGACCGCGCAGAAGGAACGCTGGGCGCTCGACATCCTCACGCTCGACAAGATCGGCGCGTGGGCGATCACCGAGCCGGGCTCGGGATCGGACGCGTTCGGCGGCATGAAGGCGACCGCGAAGCGCACGCCCGACGGCGGCTACCTGCTGAACGGCAACAAGACCTTCATCACGAACGGCCCCTACGCCGACACGATCGTGTTCATCTGCAAGCTCGAGGAAGAGGGCGTCGATCCGCGCGATCGCAAGATGCTCCACTTCGTGCTCGACAAGGGCATGCCCGGGCTCGTGCAGTCGAAGCCGATGCGCAAGATGGGCCTGCACTCGTCGCCGACCGGCGAACTCTTCCTCACCGACGTGAAGGTCGGCCTCGACCGGCTGCTCGGCGAGAGCGAGCAGAAGGCGGTGTCCGAGGGCAAGGCCGGCGCGAAGTCGACCTTCCAGACCGAACGCGCCGGCGTCGCCGCGATGGCGCTCGGCATGATCGAGCGCTGTCTCGAGCTCTCGGTCGCGTACGCGAAGGAGCGGGTGCAGTTCGGCAAGCCGATCGGCGAGTTCCAGCTGATCCAGGAGAAGCTCGCCCGCATGGAGGTCGCGCGGCTCAACGTGCAGAACCTCGTGTTCCGCACGATGGAGACGGCGGCCAAGGGCAAGTCGATGAGCTTCGCCGAGGCGTCGGCGATGAAGCTCTACTCCGCGCGCGCGGCCGACGAGGTCGCGCAGGACGCCGTGCAGATCTTCGGCGGCAACGGCTACCTGGCCGAGTACAAGGTCGAACAGCTCGCCCGCGACGCGCGCGTGCTGCGCATCTACGCCGGCACCGACGAGATCCAGATCGGCGCGATCGCCCGCGATCTCCTCTCCCGCTGACGCCGCATCCGGGATCACGAGCGGAGAGCCTGCGCCCCGCTCGTGATCCCGCGGCGTCGCTACGGCAGTCGCCGACAGGCGCTCGCGGCGCCCGCTTCGAAGGCGCCGACATCCCAGTGCGC
>JALOQG010000208.1 GCA_025453505.1 Myxococcota bacterium
CCCGCTCTTCCGCAAGCGCGAGGCGTTCTATGGCTTCCCCGACGCACTCGAATCGATCCGCAAGAGCGGTCGCGCGATCGTCGTCGAGGGCTACTTCGACCGCATCGCGCTCGCGCGCGCCGGACTCGGCGAAGCGCTCGCCACTTGCGGCACCGCGCTGACGCCCGAGCACGCGCACCAGCTCCATCGCCGCACGCGCGAAGTCGTGTTGCTCTTCGACGGCGACGACGCGGGCCAGCGCGCGATGGAGCGATCGCTCGCGATCCTGCTGCCCGAAGGTTTGCGCGTGCGCGCCGCCGCGCTGCCGCCCAAGGACGATCCCGACAGCCTGCTCGCGCGCGAAGGCCCCGAAGCGCTGCGCGCGGTCGTGGACGGCGCCGTGCCTGCGCTCGAGGCCGTGATCCGCCGCGCGGCCTCGCAGCCGCACGCGACGGCCTGGGACAAGTCGGACGCGGTCCAGCAGGTGGCACCGCTGCTCGCGCTCGTCGCGGATCCGGTCGAGCGCGGCACGTACGAGCGTCAGCTCGCGCTCTCGATCGGCGTCGGCGACGAGGAGGTGCGCACCCTCGTCAGGCGCGAAGGCACGCAACGCCGCGGCATGACGCCGGCCACCGAGCGGGACGCCGTGGGGCCGGTGGCTGCCCCTGCGCAGGCGCCGCTTCCGGCCGGACACGAACGCATCGCGCGCTGGGCCGCGCGGCTCGCGCGGCAGTGGATCGATCACCCGCCGCTCGCGCGCGAGATCGACGCCGAGGCGCTCGCCGGTCTGCTTCCCGTCGCGCCCTGGAACCGCCTGCTGCCGGCCTTCGCGGAACTCTGCGAGACCGATGCGCCGGTGGACGTCGAGGCGATCTGCGCGCTGCTCGACGACGAGTGCGCCGCCGCGCTGCGCGGCGTCGCGCTCGCCGAGGACGAGCCGCTCGACGTCGAACGGGCGCGCGTGCTGCAGACCCAGACCGTCGAGCGGCTGCGTCGCGATCGCGATCGCGAGGTGCGCCGCGAGAAGCTGCGCGACTTCGCGACCGGCGAGATCGACGAGACGACCTTGCTCCGAGAGTCGCAGCGTGCACTCGAGTTGCGCAGGGCGCAGGGGCCCGCCTCCGGCCCCGTGCGTCCGAACTGAGCAGAGCAGAAGCAGATGAGCCTCCGAGGAGATCCCCCGATGTCCCCCAGCGCGTCCCCCGGCACCGCCTCCCCGCGTCGTCGCAGCAGCGGCCGTCGCGTCACGCCTCCCGCCGCCCCGCCCGCGGCACCCGCTGCGGAAGCGGAAAGCGACGACGCCGCGCCCGTCTCCGCGACGGAGCTGCGCGGTCTCGATCGGCTCCTCGACGAGGGACGCCGCAAAGGCTTCCTGACACTCGAGGAGGTGAATGGGGCACTTCCTGCCATGGTGTCCACCGACCAGATCGACGAGGTGCTGACGCTCTTCGGGGACAACGACATCGAGGTCGTGGACGCGAAGCGCGCCCGCCCGCGCGCCGCCGACCCGCGCGGCGAGGACGCCGGCGTCACCAACGATCCCGTCCGCGTGTACTTGCGCGAGATGGGCCAGGTGTCGCTGCTCACGCGCGAGGGCGAGGTCTCGATCGCGCAGCGCATCGAAGGCGGCATCGAGGACCAGATCCGCGCCGTGCTCGCGACTCCGTTCGGCCTCGCCGAGGTGTTGCGCCTCGGCGACGAGCACCGCAAGGGGCATCTCGCGCTCGAAGACCTGCTCGACGGGCTCGACGACGAGGAGCCGGCGCCCGGTGCGCTTCCGATCGAGGAGCGACGCGCGTCGCTGCAGCGCGCGATGACGCAGCTGCGCCGCATCGACAACGAAGTGTCGAAGCGGCTCGGCACGATCCACAACGCGCGCACCGGCGACGCCGCCCGCGCGCGGCTGCGCGCCGAGATCCAGGAGCTGCTCCGCCCGGCGGTCGGCGTGCTGCGCGAGACCGGCTTCGCGGAATCGCGCATCGACGAGATCACCGAGCGGCTGCGCAAGCTCGCCCGCGACTTCGACCGCCTCGACGCGCAGGCGATCGCCGTGACGCGGCCCTTCAACATGGCGCCCGACGAGTTTCGCGCGCAGGCGGTGCTCGCCACGCGCAAGAGTCGCCCGGGCAAGGCGGCGCTCTTGCGGCTCGGCAACTGCGCGGATCGCATCGGCGCGGCCTGCGCCGAGCTCGAGCGCATTTCGGCCGAGATCGAGAAGCGTGAGGCCGACGTGCGCATGTCGCGCGACGACGTGCGCGGAGCGCTCGACAAACTGGCCGAAGCGACGGTGCGCGCACACCGCGCCAAGTGCGAGCTGATCGAAGCGAACCTGCGGCTCGTCGTCTCGATCGCCAAGAAGTACACGAACCGCGGACTCTTGTTCCTCGACCTGATCCAGGAAGGCAACATCGGCCTGATGAAGGCCGTGGACAAGTTCGAGTGGCGCCGCGGCTACAAGTTCTCGACCTACGCGACCTGGTGGATCCGCCAGGCGATCACCCGCGCGATCGCCGACCAGGCCCGCACGATCCGCATCCCCGTGCACATGATCGAGACGATCAACAAGCTGGTGCGCACCACGCGCTATCTCGTGCAGCTGCTCGGCCGCGAGCCGTCGCCCGAAGAGCTCGCCGAGAAGATGGAGATGCCGCTCGACAAGGTGCGCATGGTCCTCAAGATCGCCAAGGAGCCGATCAGCCTCGAGACGCCGGTCGGCGAGGAAGAGGATTCGCACCTCGGCGACTTCATCGAGGACAAGAACTCGGTGAACCCGCAGGACGCGGTGATCCAGGGCGACCTGCAGAAGCAGACGCGCGACGTGCTCTCGACGCTCGCACCGCGCGAGGAGCGCGTGATCAAGATGCGCTTCGGCATCGGCGAGCGCGCCAATCACACGCTCGAAGAGGTCGGCCAGGACTTCGACGTGACGCGCGAGCGCATCCGCCAGATCGAGGCGAAGGCGCTGCGCAAGCTGCGGCATCCGAGCCGCAGCCGCACGCTCAAGTCCTTCATGGAAAGCTGAGCGCCGGCGCAGATCTCGACTGCTCGGTGCTACTCGAGATCCGCCGGCGTGACGCGCGCGATCCACGCGGCGTAGTCGCCGTCGTGGCCCACGCGCTGCTGGAGCGCGCGCACCGCGTCGCGCAGCTTCGCCATCGCCGCCGCGTCGTGCGGCGCTTTCTCGGCGACCCGCTTCGCGATCGTCTCCGCCTTCGCGCGCGTTTCGGCGCGGGCGGCGTCGAGCACGGCCTCTTCGCCCACGTGGCCGCGCTCGCCGACGCCGAGGAACGCCGCGATCACCTCTTCCGCGACGTGCCCCGCGTGCTTGCGCGACGCCGCGATGTTGCCCTTGCCCGTGACGACGTTGCCGGCCGAGAACACGTTCGGATACGCGTCGAGGCGGCCGAGATCCCAGTCGCTGAACGCGAAGAGTTCGCCCTTCATGTCGATGCCGGGGATCGCCTCGGGGATGCTGCCGATCGAGGAGATCACGATCGCGCCGCGGCGCTCGAAGGTTTCGTCGGTGCTGGTGAGCTTGCCGTTCTCCATCTTCGTGCGGCGGAAGCGCAGTCCGACGAGGCGACCGCCTTCGACGATCAGCCCGTCCGGCGCGGAGAGCGCCTCGATCCGGAAGAGGTACCTCTCCATCGCCTTGTCGAGCAGCTTCTTGCGCGTGGCTTCGACCCGCGCGCGGCGCGCGTCGTCGGCGCCGTCCGGCACTTCGACGACGGGCATGTCCTCGATGCGGCGCCGGTAGAAGAGCGTCGCTCCTTTCAGGCCGAGATCCTCGAAGCGGAGGCCGTGGCGCTCCAGCACCCTCGGGATGCCCTTGACTTCGAGGTCGATCATCGGCTCGTCGATGCCGCGCTCACGCAGCTTCGCGCGCGTCGTCTCGAGCATCATCACCTTCGCGACGTCGATCGACGCGAGACCGCCGCCGACCACGATCGCGTCGTCCACCGGCTCGAAGCGCATGCCCGAGAAGCCCTTCTCGTTCTCGTGGTTGAACCAGATGATGAACGGGTTCTGGTAGACGAGGCCCTTGCCCACGTGGGCGTCGGCGCCGTCGATCGGCAGCGGGCGATCGCGCCACGCGCCGTTCGCGAGCACGACGGCGTGGAAGCCGAAGTCGCGGCACAGAGCGGCGAAATCGACGTCGCGGCCGATCTTCGTGCGCGGCACGAACGCGACGTTCGGCTGGCCGAGCTTCGCGTCGATCGCTTTGTATTCCTTGTGCCGCAGCTCGCGGTGCCAGCGCGGCAGCCCGTCTTCGACCTTGCCGTAGGGCCGCTCGTTCTGCTCGAACACGACGACGAAGGCGCCTTCGGCAGCGAGGCGATCGGCCATCTCGGCGCCGGCGGTCGCGCCGCCGATCACGGCGATGGCGCGGCCCGCGAGCCGTTCGGAGGAGGAGGCAGCGGTGTCCTGGGTCATGGCGGGTCATTCTGGCATCTGCCGCCGGGGCCCTCAACGCGGGGCAGCGGCACGGCTGGTACGATCGCGCGCCGTGACGCGACACGGCGATGGTGCTCTCACGCAGGCCTGGGACGCGGCGAACGGCGGGCGCGGTGGTCTCGTGCTCGTCGCCGGCGCGCAGGATCCCGCGATCGCGCGCGGTCTCGACGCGCTCGTCGCGGCGGCGCTGCGCGACGGCGCGGAGATCGCGCGGGCGAACGCGGCGGTCGGCCCCGTGACGCTCGCGCTCTTCGCGCTGCCTGTCCCCGGCGCCGGCTTCGTCGATTTCGCGCAGCTCGCGGGCCGCTTGCGCGAAGCGGCGGTACACGCGCCGCGCCTCGTCGTCGTGGAGTCGGTCGAGCGCGCGCAGCCTGCGCTGCTGCGGCTGCTCGCCTTTCTCGGCCGCGAGCTGCACGACGCGCGCGTACTGATCGTCGCGACGCGCGGCGACGCCGCGCCGGCGGAGGATCCCGCCCAGACCCGCGCCCTCGCGGATCTCGCGCGTGCCGGCGTGTGGATCTCGCCCGGCGTCGCGCCGGTGCCGGGGCCCGCGCCCGCGGCGTCGCGACCGCTCACGGTGTCACTGGTCCGCAGCGGCCGGCATTGGACGCTCGCACGCGGCGACCGGCACGTCGTCTTGCGCGACACGCGCGGGCTCCAGCATCTCGATCGCCTGCTGCGCGAGCCGGGTCGCGAGTTCCGCGCGCTCGATCTGATGCAGCGCGAAGACGCCGACGCCGGTCCGGCGCTCGACGCGCGCGCGCAGGCCGAATACCGGCGCGAACTCGCGTCGCTTCGGGAAGGCGCCGGCGAGGACGCGCGCCGCGACGCCGCGTTCCTCGAGCGTACGCTCGCGCGCGACACGGGGCTCGGCGGCCGCGCGCGCCGCGTCGATTCGAGCGCCGAACGCGCGCGCGTCGCGGTGACGCGCAGCATCCATCGCGCGATCGAGACCGTGACCGCGCTCGACGCCGAGCTCGGCCGCTGGCTCGCGGCCTGCGTCCGCACGGGACACGCCTGCTGCTTCGAACCTACGGAGTGACGCGCCAGCGCACCGGGTGGTGCGGGTCGGGCGCGTAGCAGCAGAAGACGCCCGTCTTCAGGTTCGTCTCGAGATCGCGGCCGAGGCGCG
>JALOQG010000010.1 GCA_025453505.1 Myxococcota bacterium
GCGGAAGCCGTGGACTCGCTCACGGCCCGCAATCTAGTGCCATGGCGTGACGGATGGGGTCACACGGGATCAGAACCGCACCGGCAGGCTCGTGAGTCCGCGCAGCAGCCAGCCCGGACGCCACGCGAGGCTTTCGTCGGGCACGGCGAGCGAGAGCTTCTCGGCGCGCGCGACGAGACTCCCGATCGCGCGCTCGCCTTCGAGACGCGCGAGCACGGCGCCGAGACAGAAGTGGATGCCGAAGCCGAACGACACGTGACGGTTGTCGCGCCGCGCGAGGTCGAGGCGCTCGGGTGCGGGGAACACGGCCGGATCGTGATTGGCGGCGCCGAGCAGCAGCGCGATCTCGCGGCCCTTCTCGAAGCGCTCGCCGAAGAGTTCGACGTCCTGCGTCGGGACCCGGCTCGTCGCCTGCACCGGCGAATCGAAGCGCAGGAACTCGTCCACCGCCGTCTCGATCAGGCCGGGCTGCGCGCGCAGCCGCGCGAGTTCGGCGGGATGGCGCAGGAGCGCGAGCGCGCCGTTCCCGATCAGGTTGGTCGTCGTCTCGTGACCGGCGCCCATCACGATCAGCGCGGTGCCGAGGATCTCGTCGTCGGTCAAGTGTTCGTCGCGCTCCTGCGCCGCGAGCATCGCCGTGATCAGGTCGTCCTGCGGATGCGCGCGCTTCGCCTCGAGGTGCACGCGCAGGTACTCGATCACGGCCACGGCGCTCTGCACGGCGCCGCCGATGTGCTGCGCGGCGATCGAGCCGTCGAGCATCACGGCGAGCTGATCCGACCAGCGCTTCAGATCGGCGCGATCCGAGGCCGGCAGGCCGAGCAGCTCCGCGATCACGAGGATCGGCAGCGGCTCGGCGAAGTCGTGCACGAGATCGCAGCCGCCATCGGCGAGCGGGCGCGCGAGCAACGCGTCGACGAGGCCCTGGATGCGCGGCCGCAGCGACTCGACCATGCGCGGCGTGAAGGCCTTGTTGACCAGCCCACGCAGGCGCGTGTGATCCGGCGGATCGCGGAACAGCATCACGCGCGAGAGCGCCCGCAGCGCGCGTGCCAGCGGGTGCAGCGTCGCCGGGTCGACGTCGTCCTGCCCGGCGATCGGCTTCGGCTGGAACGGACGATCGACCGACATGCGCGGATCGCGCAGCACCGCGACGACGTCGGCGTGTCGCGTGAGGATCGAGAAGCGGATCGGGCCGCGATCGATCCGCGCGATCGGCGTGTGCTCGCGCAGCGTGCGGTACGTCGGGTAGGGATCGCGGCGGAACGCCGGCCGCGTGAAGTCGAGGAGATCGATCGGAGCTTCGCCGGCGGCGGGGGGATGGGTCATCGGGGTCCTCGCGCGGGCGCGGCGGCCAGCATACCGTCGCTCGCGCGCAGGCGCGCACCCCGCGTATCATGCGTCTCCCGTTGGAGGACGCATGCCCGCTACCCGACCGATCCCGACGCGACCCATCCGCTTCGGCGTCACGCTTCCGCAGATCAAACGCACCTGGCAGGAGGCGCGCGACACGGCGATCGAGCTCGACCGGCTCGGCTTCGATCACCTCTGGGTCTGCGATCACATGTACGGCGTGCCGGTGCCGACCCTGCCGATCTTCGAGGCGTGGACGGAACTGGCCGCCGTCGCGGCCGTCACGCAGCGCGCGGGACTCGGAACGCTGGTCACGCCGCCCTTCTTCCGCAACCCGGCGATCCTCGCCAAGCAGGTCGCGACGCTCGACGCGATCGCCGGGCCGGGCCGCGCGATCGTCGGCCTCGGCGCCGGCTGGTTCGCGCCGGAGTTCGAGCAGACCGGCTGCGCCTTTCCGACGCTGCGCGAGCGCCTGCGCGCGCTCGAGGAGACGGCGCAGATCCTGAAGTCGCTGTGGACGGAGGAGAAAACGACGTTCACGGGCCGACACTTCCAGGTGCACGATGCGGTCTCGCAGCCGAAGCCGCCGGTGCGGCCGCAGATCCTCGTCGGCGGCGGCGGCGAAAAGGTGCTGATGGGCATCGCCGCCCGGCACGCCGACATCTGGAACAACATGGCCGTCTTCCAGGCGCAGCTCGCGCAGAAGGTCGAGGCGCTGCGGCGCCGCTGCGGCGACGTCGGCCGCGACTTCGACTCGATCGAGGTGTCGCAGCAGTGCGTCGTCGTGCTCGCGGCCGACGAAGCCGGCGCGAAGGCGGCGCTCGAGAAGGCCACGAAACTCTACGGCGGCCACATGGGCGGCGCGCTCGCCGAGCACGGCATCTGGGGTACGCCGGATCGCGTCGTCGAGTGCATCGAGCGCCACGTCGCGCTCGGGTGCACGACCTTCGTGATCGAGTTCTTCGGCCGCGACACGCGCGAGCCGGCCCGCCTCTTCGCCGAGCGGGTGATGCCGGCGTTCGCCGGAACGCGCACCGGTTGACGCGCGAGCCGTGGCGCGAGCGCTACCTCGTGTTCGGCGCACCGGCGTTCGGACCCGAGGAGCGCGCCGCGATGCTCGCGTGTCTCGATTCGGGCTGGGTCGGCAGCGGCCCGCGCGTCGCCGAGCTCGAGGAGCGCTTCCGCACCTACGTCGGCGCACCCGCCGCGGTCGCGGTCAGCTCGTGCACCGCGGCGCTGCACCTCGCGCTGCTGGCGCTCGACCTCGCGCCCGGCGCCGAGGTGGTGACGTCGCCGATGACCTTCGCGGCGACGGCGAACGCCGTGATCCACGCGGGCCTCGTCCCCGTCTTCGCCGACTGCGATCCCGACACCGGCTGCCTCGACCCGGCGGCGATCGAACGCGCGATCACGCCGCGTACGCGCGCCGTGATCCCCGTGCACTTCGCGGGCCGGCCCTGCGACATGGCGGCGATCGAGCGGATCGCCAGCGCGCGCGGACTCCACGTCGTCGAGGACTGCGCCCACGCGATCGAGGCGACGATCGGCGATCGCCACTGCGGCACCTTCGGCGAACTCGGCTGCTTCTCGTTCTACGTGACCAAGAACATGACAACGATCGAAGGCGGCATGCTCGTCGCGCGCTCGCCCGAGACGGCCGCGCGCTTGAAGCGGCTCGCGCTGCACGGCCTCTCGGCCGACGCGTGGAGCCGCTACGGCGACGAGGGCTTCGTGCACTACCAGGTCGAGCAGCCGGGCTTCAAGTACAACCTGACGGACCTCGCGGCGTCGATCGGCCTCGTGCAGCTCGGCAAGCTCGAAGCGCGCTGGGAACGGCGCCGCGCGCTCTGGGACTTCTACCTGCGCGAACTCTCCGATCTTCCGCTGCGACTGCCCCCGCCCGTTCCGGCGGGCGTGCGACACGCGCTGCACCTGTTCACGTGCCGCATCGATCCCGCCCGCACGGCGCTATCGCGCGACGAGGTGATCGCGGCGCTGCACGCGCTGCGCATCGGCACGGGCGTCCACTACACCGCGTTGCATCTGCATCCGTGGTACCGCGATCGCTTCGGTTTCCGCCCCGGCGACTTCCCGGCCGCCGAGGCGATCGGCGCGCAGATCTTCTCGATCCCGCTCTCCGCCGCGGTCGGCGACGCCGACGCCGCGGACGTCGTGCGCGCGCTGCGCGAGGTGCTCGGCTAGCCGAGCTTCGTCGCGTCGGCGTCGCGTGCTTCCCGGGCGAGCGTGACGCGCACGTCGCGCTGCGGGAACGGGATCGAGATGCCGGCTTCGCCCAGGGCGGCGTTCACCGCGATCGCGATCTTGCTCTGGATCGGCAGGTAGTTCTCGAAGCCGGTCCAGCAGCGCAGCTCGAAGTCGAGCGAGTTGTCGCCGAAGCCGCGGAAGAGCGCGAGCGGCGCCGGGTCCTCATTGACCTCGGGCACCGAATTCGCGGCGCCGAGCAGGATGTCGATCACGCGCTGCGGGTCGGTTCCGTAGGCGACGCCGATCGGCAGCTCGATGCGGCGCTGGCGGTCCGAGAGCGTCCAGTTGACCACCTGCTCCTGGATCAGGTTGGCGTTGGGAACGATCACTTCGGCGCCCTGGAAGGTGCGCAGCGTGCTCGAGCGGATGCCGATGCGCTTCACCTCGCCGGTGAGCGGACCCACTTCGACCGTGTCGCCGATCTGGATCGGCCGCTCGTAGAGCAGGATCAGCCCGGAGATGAAGTTGTTGACGACGTTCTGCAGGCCGAAGCCGATGCCGACGCCGAGGGCCCCGGCCAGCACGGTGACCTTCGAGAGATCGATGCCCGCGGCGCCGAAGGCCATCACGACGCCGAGCACCGAGATCGCGTAGATCGTGGTGCGCGAGATCGCGTGCGGAATGCCGCGGCCGAGTCGCGTGCGCGGCAGCACGTCCTCTTCGAGCAACGCGCCGACGATGCGCGCGAAGAGCAGCCACCCGGTCAGCACGATGCCGAAGCCGAGGATGGCGGCGAGGGAGATCGCGGCGCCGCCCGGACCGATCGGCGCTCGCAGCAGCGTCAGCGTGGCGGCCCAGAGCGGATCGAGCAGCGTCGTGCGATCCAGCGCCGTGCGGATCCAGGCGAACACGCCGGCCCAGGTCACGACGCGGATCAGCGCGCGCTCGATCGCTGCGTGGTTCTCCTTGACGGCGTTCAGCAGGCCGAGCGGCTTCGAACTCAACACCACGGGGATCACCGGCACGATGATGGCGACCGCGGAGTAGATCACGACGCCCGCGTACACCGTCGTGAGAAGGCCGTCGCCGACGACCTTGGCGAGCGTGGAGAGACCGAGCACCTCACAGAGCGCCGCGACGCCGAACGCGACCGCCATCACGCGCAGGATCCGGTCGAGGGTACGTTCGGACCCGACCAGACGCGCGAGCCGCTCGGCGTGGGCGCTCCTGCGCAGCCAGAGCACCAGGGTCATCGCCGCGAGCATCTCGAGGACGAAGAGCGATCGCTCGATCAGCTCGACCGCCTGCACCGTGTAGCGGATGCGGTCGAGCACGTAGAAGCCGACGATTGCGAGCCACAGGCCCCGCAGCTCGGGCATCAGCACGTCGAGCACGATCGCGAGCGTCGGCATTGCGAAGAGGAGCCCGATCAGGCCCATGACGACGAGCGGCGCATGCGGGTACAGCCACGGGGTCACGAGGAGCGTGCCGATCAACGCCACCGCGAGCGGCCGCTCGTAGACCCTCGGCGTCGCGCCGATCTGCTTGCCCGCGGCGCGGCGCTTGCGCGCGCGGCTGCGGATCCAGAATGCGACCGCGAGCAGGGCCAGGAAGATGAGCGCGTGCCGGAAGATGCGCGTGCGTTCCAGCTCGGCGAAGGTGCGAAGCGTGGTCCAGTCCCGCTTCAAGGAGTCGCCGACGCGCGACACGACCGTCTCGACACTGCGCGTGGCGGTGAACGCGGACCAGAGCGGCTTGCGGTCGGCCTCGAAGAAACGGCCGCGGATCTCGAAGCGCGCGCGGTGGACGTCGTCGAGGTGCAGACGCGAAGACGTGACGAGCTGCGCGATCTCCCCCTGCAGCGTCAGTACCGTGGCGCGCTCCTTCTGGACCGCGTCGCGCGTCGCCTTGATGTCCTTGCGGAGATCGCGCACGCGCGTGAGGACGGCGTCCGGCGCGCCTTCCGCCTTCGCCGCCTCCAGCGTGAGGTCCCACGTGTCCTTCACGGCGGCGAGCGTCGTGACGCGCGCCTCCAGCGCCTCGGCGCGCGTCTGGGCCTTCGTCTGCCAGGCGAGGATCTCTTCGCGTTGCGCGGAGAGCTGGCGCTCCAGATCCTGGAGCTTGTCGAGCCCGGCGCGCGCCCCGATCGACTCTTCGAGGCTCTCGGCGACGGCCGCGAGTTCCTGCTTGCGGGTCTCGAACGCCTCGACGATCGCCCCGATCTCCGCATCGGGTGCGATCTCGGTCGCGACGCCGCGCAACCACTCGACGGTGGCCTCGGCGCGCAGCGCGATCTCGGGCAGCGGAATCGCCGCGGGCGTCGCGCCGGGGGTCGGCGGCGTGGGCGGCACCGGCGTCGGCGTGGTCGTCGGTGTGATCGGCGTCGTGGGCGCGGGCGGTCCGACTTCCTGCGCGTATGCGGCGCCGGCGAGCAGCAGGACCGCCGACGCCACGATCGCGCGGACGCGCACGCGCAGAGTGCGGCTCACTCGAAGTGGACCACCGTGCGGATCGATTCGCCTTCGTGCATCAGGTCGAAGGCGTCGTTGATGCCCGCGAGCTTCACGCGATGCGTGATCATCGGGTCGATCTCGATCTTGCCGTCCATGTACCAGTCCACGAGCTTCGGAACGTCGGTGCGGCCGCGCGCGCCGCCGAACGCGGAGCCGCGCCACACGCGCCCGGTCACCAGCTGGAAGGGACGCGTGCAGATCTCCTGTCCCGCACCCGCGACGCCGATGATGACGCTCTGTCCCCAGCCCTTGTGACAGCACTCGAGCGCCTGACGCATCGTCGTCGTGTTGCCGATGCACTCGAAGGAGAAGTCGGCGCCGCCGCCGGTGAGGTCGACGAGATGCGCGACGAGATCGCCGCCGGCCTCGGCGGGGTTCACGAAGTGCGTCATGCCCATGCGCGTGCCGAGCGCCTGCTTCTTCGCATTCAGGTCCACGCCGATGATCTGGTTGGCGCCCGCGAGGCGCGCGCCCTGGATCACCGAGAGACCGACGCCGCCGAGGCCGAAGACGACGACGTTGTCGCCGGGGCGCACCTTGGCGGTGAAGAGCACGGCGCCGATGCCGGTCGTGACGCCGCAGCCGAGCAGGCAGGCGGCCTCGAAGGGCGCGTCGGAGCGGATCTTCGCGACCGCGATCTCGGGCAGCACCGTGTAGTTCGCGAAGGTCGAGGTGCCCATGTAGTGGCGCAACATGCCGCCCTGCGCGTCGGCGAAGCGGCTCGTGCCGTCGGGCATCAGGCCCTGCCCCTGCGTCGAACGGATCGCCTGGCAGAGGTTCGTCTTGCCCGAGAGGCAGAACTTGCAGTTGCGGCACTCGGGCGTGTAGAGCGGGATCACGTGGTCGCCGGGCTTCAACGAGGTGACGCCGGCTCCGACTTCGACGACGACGCCCGCGCCCTCGTGACCGAGGATCGACGGGAAGAGACCTTCCGGATCGGCGCCCGAGAGCGTGAAGGCGTCGGTGTGGCAGACGCCGGTCGCCTTGATCTCGATCAGCACCTCGCCGGCGCGCGGGCCCTCGAGGCGAACGGTCTCGATCGTGAGCGGCTTCCCCGCGGCGCGGGCGACGGCTGCGCGAACATCCATGCGATCCCTCCTCCGAAGGTCGCAAGGTAGCCGCACGCTGCGCGGATGCTGCCCTCGCTAGCGGCCTCTCGTCAGGCGGCCCACGTCGATGTAGCGGCGGATCTGGGCCTTGTTGCCGACGCGCTTGGCGGCGGCGTCCCAGAACTCGATGCGATTGCCGGTGCCCGTCTGCACGTTGATGATCGTGTCGGCGACGACGCTGACGACGCGCGGCTCGGCGACCTCTTCCCACGGCTCGTACCAGGCGCCGCCGAGGGAGTGATCCTCGCTCCAGCGATGGTTGTGGTAGAGGATCTTCCAGAGCTCTTCCTTCTGGTCGTACGCGAACGAGTAGAGCGGCTGGAGCGTCTCCCGGTCGATGTAGATGTCCTTGCGCGAGTACGGGTGCTCTTTGTTGCGCGGGACCATGCGGACGACGATCGCGCGGCGCAGTTCCCAGCGATCGTTGGCGAACGAGAGCCCGTAGGGGCCGAAGTTCTGGTCCTTTACGTACGGATAGCCCTTCACCTTGGTGTTGAAGGGCGCCAGGATGTCCTGCTCGCCGATGCAGCTCCATTCGTACTGCGGCACCACGCCGTTGAACGAGAAGAGGTCGTCGAGCGTGAAGTCGGTGCCCGAGATCGCGTCGGTGCGCTGCGCGGTGGAGATGCGGCGCACGCGGCGCAGCGTCGGCACGTAGACCCAGGTGTCGTCGTTGCGTGCCTCGTCGAGCGGCTTGTCCGATTCCTTGTAGCGGTACGTCAGCAGCATGATGCCGCGCGCGTCGAACGGCGCGGTCACTTCGGCGCCGCCGGCGTTCTTGCGCGTCTCGCCGCGGAACATGTCGCCGCCGTCGGCGAGCAGCGCGGGCTCGGGTCGGCGCGACAGCGCGACGCCGCCGCCGGTGCCCTCGTAGTAGAGCGGCAATTCCTCGCCGCGGTCCCAGTACGAGTAGTAGAAGCTCGAGAGTCCGCTCGGGGGGCCCCAGCGGTAGTGGAAGTTCCAGATCGTCTTGAGACCGGCCTGGGGATCGCCCTTGCAGTCGATCTGGTCCATCGCGAACGGCTGGCCCGCGACGTAGTTCTCGAGGCTGCCGTCGGGACCGAGCTTCGGCTGCCCGGCGAACTGTTTCGTCGCGTCCTGGTAGACGGCTGCGGGCGAGTAGTCCGCGAACGGCGGTCCGATCTCGAGCTTCATGCCCTCGAAGAAGAAGAAATCGCGATTCGCCCACACTTCCTTCGGGAGGAAGGGACGCAGCGACTCGAGCTGATCGAAGGTGATGACGTCGCCCTCCTTGAACGAGGGCGCGCCGGTACCGGTGTCTTCGGCTGCGCGGGCCGGCGCACTCGCGATCAGCGCGAGCGCGGCGAAGATCGAGAACAGGAGACGTCGCATGCCGTGGCCTCCGCGGAAGGGGCGGCCAGCATATAACGGAACGGTGCGTTCCGCATCATCGCGCTGGCGGAGGATCGACGCAGTCGACGCCGTTTTCTTCGATCCAGGGCCAGCGTGATGACGCGATCTCAGCTGCAGCCGCACGCATGCGGCGACGCGATCGGCGGCGCGGGCGCCTCTGCGAAGTTCTCACTGTCCCTCAGAACGCGATAGAACTCCCAGCGCGCGCCCTGCGGATCCCTCGACCAGACCTTGTTCTGCACCGCATGACAGCAGGTGCGCTCGACTTCGATCTCGCCGGCGATGCCGCTCTGCGTCAAGCGATCGATGGCGCCGTCGACGTCGGCCTGATCGAAGACCTCGACGCCGAGATGATTGAGCCGCTCGGACGCGTCCGGCACCTCGAGCAGGACGAGCTTCAGCGGCGGCCGATCGATGGCGAAGTTCGCGTAGCCGGGCTTGCGCTTGTTCACCGGGGCTCCGAACAGCTTCGAGTAGTAGTCCACGGCCTCGTCGAGATTGCGGACGTTCAGGGCGAGCTGCACACGCATCGTCTTCTCTCCTCGGGGGTCTGCATAACCCATTGATGATTTTCGATATGATCTTGCAACACGCATCGACGCCTGTCAATGGGATCGATCCTCGAGTACCTTGCGCGCATGGCGACGTCTCCGCGCACTCGTCCCGAGGGCTGCTGCCCCGTCCGGGCCGTCCGGCCCCTGCCCGCCCGCGACCAGGACCGGCTGGTCGCGGCCTTCAAGGCGCTCGCCGACCCGACCCGCATCGAGATCCTGCGCCTCGTCGGCGGGCAGACCGGCCCCGTCTGCGTCTGCGACATCGTCGACCGCTTCGATCTCTCGCAGCCGACCATCTCGCACCACCTGAAGGTGCTGCGCGAGGGCGGCCTGTTGCGTAGCTCGAAGATCGGCATCTGGGCGTTCTACGAACTCGACCCCGACGCCGAGGCGTTGCTCGACGACGCGACGGAGCTGCTCGGGGCCGCGCGGCGTTGAGCGCCGCGGACGAGCGCGCGCGGTGGTCGACGCTGCTGCCGCAGACGCCGATCCGCTTCGCGCCGGACTTCGCGTGGGGCGTCGCGTCGTCGGCGTTCCAGGCCGAGGGCGGCGACGTCCCGAACGACTGGGTGGAGGCCGCGCGCGCCGGCCGCGTGCCGCCGAATCCCGGCAACGGCTTCTGGACGCGTGGGGAAGAGGACCTGCGCCTCGTCGCGTCGCTCGGGCTGCGTCACTACCGCATGTCGGTCGAGTGGAGTCGCGTCGAGCCCGAGCGCGGGCGCTTCGACGCGTCGGCGCTCGACCACTACCGCGCGCTCTGCGATGCGGCGGCCGCCGCGGGCGTGACGCCCTGGGTGAACCTCTTCCACTTCACGCACCCTCGCTGGGTCGCCGAGAGCGGCGGCCTGCTCGCGATCGCGAATCGCGACGCGTTCCTCCGCTACGTCGAGCACGTCGGACGCGCACTCGCGCCGCACGCGCGCCACTTCCACGTCTCGAACGAGTCGATGGTCTACGTGCTGACCGCCTACCTGATGGGCGTGAACCCGCCGTTCGTGCAGGACGCGACGAGCGCGTTCACGATGACGCGCCACGTGCTCGCGCTGCACGCCGACGCCCATCGGATCCTGAAGGCCCTCGTGCCGCAGCCGACGGTCGCGACGATCGAGGTGTACCTGGACGCGCGCCCCGAGGATCCCGCCGACGCCCTGCAGCGTCAGGCCGCCGAGCGCTTCGACGCCTGGTACCACGGCACGCTGCTCGAAGCGCTCGCCACGGGCTGGATCCGCCTGCCCGGACGCGAACCGGAGGAGATTCCGCATCTGCGCGGTGCGCTCGATCTCTACGGCTTCAACTACTACAACGCGACGAGCTTCGGCGCGCAGGGACCGGGCTCGTGGTCGGATCTCGCCGACCCGCCCGTCGACGGCATGCGGCGGCGGGTCTTTCCCGGCGGCCTCGAGGACGGCCTCGTGCGCGTCGCGACCGCGCTGCCCGGGGTGCCGCTCCTCGTCACCGAGAACGGCTGCCCGACCGACGACGAGACGTTCCGCATCCGCTACCTCGCGTCGCATTTCGCCGCGCTCGATCGCGCGCGCGCACGCGGCGCCGACGTGCGCGGCTACTTCCACTGGACGGCGGTCGACAACTACGAATGGCACGAGGGATTCGGCGCGCACGCGCGTTTCGGCCTGATCGGGTTCGACCCGGCGACGCAGGAGCGCAGCGTCAAGCGCTCGGGCCGCTGGCTCGCCGAGGTGATCTCGCGCAGCGTTCTCGATCCCGCCGGCGTCCCGTAGAATCCGGAGTACCGCGCCCGAGGAGTTTCCATGAGCGTCGAGATGAACGGCATCGCGCACATCCAGCTCACCGTCAGCGATCCGGATCGGTGTATTCCGTGGTGGGAGAAGCTCTGCCACTTCCTCGAGATGAAGACGCTGATCAAGGGCGACGGAATCATCTACTGCATCGGCTCTCGCACGGGCATCCTGGTGCGCGGTGCGCCGCCGGAGAAGCGCGGCGAGCGCTTCGACCAGGATCGCGCGGGCCTGCATCACCTGTGCTTCCGCGCGCGCGAACGCGATCACGTCGACGCCGTGCATCGCTTCCTCGTGGACGAGCTGCAAGCGCACATCGTGCATCCGCCCGAGGAGGGCGGCTTCGCACCCGGCTACTACTCGGTGCTCTTCGAGGATCCGGACGGGATCCGCGTCGAGATCAACCACGTGCCCGGCAGGGGCCACTTCGGCTCGGGCGGACGCCTCGGGCCGGGCGGCGACGGGCCGGCCAGCCGGTACCCGTGAGCGAAGCGCGGACGGCGGCCCCGCGAGATCGTTTCGATCCGCCGCTCCTGCGCGTGCGCTGGACGACGTCGGCGGCGGTCTCGCGCGAGGCGTTCCTCGGCGAGCTGCGGGCGCGCAGCGGTTGGGAGTCCGCGCGCATCGAGAGCGTGCTGTGGCACGGCGGCGTGTTCCTCGACGACCGGCCGCACGCGGGCGCGACGCTCCCGGAGACGATCGCCGCCCACACGCGCGTGGACCTCTACGCATTCGCGTGGGAGCCCGAGCCGATCGCGATCGACGCCGCGCGCATCCTCCACGACGCCGCCGACTGGCTCGCGGTGGACAAGCCGGCGTGGACGACGACGCAACGCTCGCGCGCGAGCGAGCGGCTCTCCGTCGAGGCGGCGCTGCGCGCCTTCGCGGGCGAGCCAGGGCTCGTCGCCGTGCATCGCCTCGACCGCGAGACGAGCGGCGTGCTGGTCTTCGCGAAGACGCGCGGCGCCGCCACGCGTCTCGGACGCGCCTTCGCCGAAGGCCGCATGCGCAAGCGCTATCTCGCGCGCGTCGCGCCCGTGCCGCGAGAGCGGAGCTGGGAGGTCTCCGGCTTTCTCGGTCGCGTGCTCGATCCGCAGCGCTACCGGTTCGCGCTGCGCGACGTCGAAGCCCCCGGCTTTCGCGCGAGCCGCACGCGCTTCACGCGGCTCGACGACGACGGCGCGTCGGCCCGCGTCGCCTGCGAGCCGCTCACCGGCCGTTCGCACCAGATCCGCGTGCACCTCGCGGCGAGCGGCACACCGATCGTCGGCGATGCGCTCTACGGCGGCGTCGCGGGCGAACGCACGCTGCTGCACGCGAGCGAACTGGCGCTGCCGGAGTCCGAGGGAGCGCCGCCGCTCGTGGCGCCGGCACCGGCTTCGCTGCGGGCCTGAAGGCCGAAACGAGCGCGGGCGGGGCCGTCGGCCCCGCCCGCAGCGGCAGAGAGAAGGGAAAGAGTCAGTTCGCGCGGCGACGCCCGGCGCGGGCGATGCCCGCGAGGCCGAGACCCAGCATCGCGAACGTGCCGGGCTCGGGGACGATGTTCGTCACCTCGGCGCTGATGTTCACGAAGTGGCCGTCGTTGGCCTGCGTGCGCGGAAACGCGCTGCCCGGATAGTCCTCGGCCGTGACGCGCGTCGTCTGCGTGCCGGCGAGCCCGAGCCGGATCGCGATCTCGTCGTTGCCGGTCGCGGCGGTCGCGGTCGGCAGGTTCACGGTCGACGTCCAGGTGAACGACAGCGTGATCGTCTGGGTGCCGGTCAGGTTCGAGATCACCAGCTGATTCGTCTGGCTGAACGGCGTGTTCTTGTTGGAGTTGATGCTCTCGTTCTGCGAGATCCCGGGCAGGCCGAGGGCGGCATCGACGATCGCGTCCACGGTGCCGCTCACCGCACCCATGGTGGTGATCGCCTGGCGGGACGTGTTGGTGTCGTCGATCCGGGTGAGCGCGCCGATCCGGCTCGTATCGATCGTGAGTTCGTACATGGCGGTGGGCGCGGCCGTGACGGTGAAGGTGATCGAGTAGTTCGAGGTCGCAGTGCGGTTGATGTTGTTGTTCTGGCCCGTGTCGGCCGCCAGGATCGCGGCGTAGCGCGTCGCGGCAGCGACCGAGGAGCCGATCGTGTCGCCCGCCGAGCCGCCGGCGTTCAGGGTCGAGAGCGAACTCAGGTGCTCGGAGTACTCGCCCGTTTCACCGAAGAGGTTCGAGCCGAGGTTGTCGAACTTGTCGTTCACCGAGTTGCTTCCGCCGAGCGCCGCCGAGTCGATCGAGATCGAGAGCGCGCCAGCCGGCTGCGCGACGGCCAGGGCCCCGATCCCGACGAGGCCCGCCATCCCGAGGAGTGTGTTCCGCAACATTCCGTCTCCACTTCGTTCGCGTCAGGTTCTGGATGCGAAAAGGCCGCTCACCTGGACAAAGGAGCGGCCTTCGGGCCCGGGCATGCGCCCGGCCTCCTTCCCAGTGAGCGGCACTCATCGCAAGATCGGTGCCATCGTTTCCCGTCCGTTCGGTAGATATCCGAGCGTCCGGGCGCTTGACCGGTGCTGCGAGGTGAAGTCGATTTCCCAGCCGAGGGAAAGATCTTTCACACGCGCGAGCGGACGAGTTCCACGGAGTAGAGGACGAGCGCCGTCCAGATACAGCCGAATGCGACGGCGTGGGCGGACGTGAAGGGCTCGCCATACACCAGGACGGCGAGCGCGAGCGCGAGGCTCGGCGCGATGTACTGGAAGAGGCCGACCGTCGCGAGCCGCAGCCGGCGGGCCGCCGAGGCGAACCAGATCAGTGGCAGCGCGGTCACGACGCCGGCCCCGACGAGCAGCGTCGCGACCCACGGCCCCTGCGCGGCGGCCTGCGCGAACGGCCCGACGCCGGCGTGCTCCTGCTGCGCGATGGCGAGCGCCGCGATCGGCGCGAGCAGCCCCGTCTCGATCGCGAGCCCTGCGAGCGACGCGACCGGAACCGTCTTGCGGATCAGCCCGTAGAGCGCGAACGACACCGCGAGCGCCAGCGAGATCCACGGCAGCTCGCCGATCGACCACGCGAACGACGCGACACCGGCGCTCGCGATCGCGACCGCGACGAACTGCAGCGGCCGCAGTCGCTCCCCGAGCAGCGCGATGCCGAGCACCACGTTCATCAGGGGATTGAGGTAGTAGCCGAGACTCGTCGCGACGATCTGGTCCTGCGCTACGGCCCAGATGAAGATCAGCCAATTCACCGAGATGAGCAGCGCCGACGCCGCGAGCGCGGCGATGTTGTGGCGGCTCGCGATCGCCGTGCGCACCTCGGGCCAGCGGCGCGAAAACGTCAGCAGCAGCGCCGCGAACACCGCCGTGCCGAGCACGCGCACGAGCAGCACCTCGAGCGCCGGCAGGTCGCGCAGTTCCTTCCAGTAGGCCGGCAGCAGCCCCCAGCTCGTGTAGGCCGCGAGGGCGTAGGCGACCCCGGCGGATCCGCGCGTGTCCATGGAGGCGGTAGAATGACCGAGCCGTGTCCCCCCGTCGCCTCTCGCCGCCGCTCGTGCGGCTCGCGCTCCTGCTCTCGATTCCGCTGGCGCTCGGCGCCGCGCGCTGCGGCATTCCGGGTCCCCAGCCGAGCGCGACCGCCGGCGCATGGACGACCGAGGCCCGCGTCTTCGAGCGCTTCGAGACGGCCGGCAGCATCTGGGCGGAGTGGGACAACCCCTTCGACCCCGCGCAGGTCCGGCTCGACGGCGAGTTCCGCGCGCCCGACGGCAGCGTCGTCGAGATGCCGGGCTTCTTCACGCGGCACTTCGGGCGGCGCCTCGTCGGCGGCTTCGAACGCGTCGAAGCGCGCGGCCAGACGCACTGGCGTGTACGTATGACGCCGACGCAGCCCGGCAGCTGGGAGTGGCGCTGGCGCGTCACGACGCCCAGCGGCGCATTCGAGACCGCATGGGAACCCTTCGAGGTCGCGCCCGCCGCGCCGGGCCGTCACGGCTTCCTGCGCCGCTCGCCGCTCGACGGCCGCCACCTGCGCTTCGACGACGGCACGCCCTACGTCGCGATCGGCCAGAACCTCGCCTGGTACGACGGACGCGGCACCTTCGCGTACGACGACTGGATCGCGAAGCTCGCGGTCGAGGGCGTCACGTACATCCGGCTGTGGATGCCGAGCTGGGCGTTCGGCCTCGAGACGATCCGCCGCGCGCCGGACGGATCGGTCGCGAGCAGCTCGCTCGGCGACTACACGGACCGCCTCGATCGCGCCTGGCAGCTCGACCACGTGATGGACCTGGCCGAGCGCCACGGCATCCAGGTGATGCTCTGCATCCAGAACCACGGGCCGTTCTCGCTCGAGGCGAACTCGGAGTGGGACGACAACCCGTACAACGCCGCCAACGGCGGACCGCTGCACGAGCCCGCAGCGATCTTCACCGATCCGGAGGCGCGCGCCCTCTTCCAGCGCCGGCTCCGGTATCTCGTCGCGCGCTGGGGCCATGCGACGAACCTGCTGGCCTGGGAGCTGTGGAACGAGGTCGATCTCGTCGGCCAGGGCGACGCCGTAGTGCAGTGGCACGCGGAGATGGCGGACACGCTGCGCATGCTCGACCCCTACGACCACCTGATCTCGACGAGTCTCGCGCGCAGCACGACGGGTCCGCTCTGGGATCTGCCGCAGATCGACTTCACGCAGATCCACCACTACCAGTTCCCGCTGCCGATCGACATGCCGACGGTGCTCCACAGCCGTCTGCGCGCATACGCCAACGCGCATCCGGACAAGCCGCGCCTCGTGTCCGAATACGGCGTCGACTACCGCGGACCGGCGGAGACGCTCGCGGGCGACCCCGACGGCGTCGGATTCCATCAAGGACTCTGGGTCGGCCTGCTCGGCGGCGGCTTCGGCACCGGCATGAGCTGGTGGTGGGACAACGTCGTCGACCCGAGCGATCTCTACTTCCACTTCGGCGCGATCGCGCGCTTCGTCGCCGGCATCGCGTTCGACGCGCAGGGATTCCAGGCGATCCGGCCGGCGGTCGCGCTGCCGGGCCGAAGCCTCGCGGCGTATGCGCTGCGCGGCGAATCGGCGCTGCTCGCCTGGATCCAGAACGTCGAGCACCAGTGGACCTTCGAGCCGCCGCTCGACGGCCCCGACGAGCGACCCGTCGAGGGCGCCACGCTCACCCTCGCTGGCCTCGCCGACGGCGCGTGGACCGCGCGCTGGATCGATCCCTACACCGGAAACGACGTGGCGAGCGAGTCCGTCACCGTCACCGGCGGCGCGGCCACGCTGCTCGTGCCGACCTTCACCCGCGACACCGCGCTGCGTCTCGAGCGCCGAGGAGAGGAACTTCGATGACCACCCGGAACCGCCGCTGGACGCTGGCCGCCCGCCCGCGCGGACTCGTGAAGGAGAGCGACTTCCGACTCGAGGAAGCGCCGGTGCCGACGCCCGGCGAGGGCGAGGTGCTGGTGCGCGTGCTCTATCTCTCCTTCGACCCGACCCAGCGCGGCTGGATCGAAGATCGCCCGAGCTACATGCCGCCGGTGCAGATCGGCGAGGTGATGCGCGCGAGCGCGGTCGGCGAGGTCGTCGAGTCGAAGCACCCGGGCTTCGCGAAGGGCGATCTCGTGCAGGGCCTCTTCGGCTGGCAGGAGTACGCGCTGCTGCCCGCCGCCATGCTCGGTCCGAACGCGAAGATCCCGGCCGGCGTGCCGCCGACCTGGCCGCTCGGCGTGCTCGGCATCACCGGTCTCACCGCGTACTTCGGCATGCTCGACCTCGGCCAGCCGAAGGCCGGCGACACGGTCGTCGTGTCGGGCGCGGCCGGCGCGACCGGATCGGTCGCGGGACAGATCGCGAAGCTGCAGGGCGCGCGCGTCGTCGGCATCGCCGGCGGTCCGGACAAGTGCGCGTGGCTGACGCAGCAGGCGCACTTCGACGCCGCCATCGACTACAAGAAGGAGAACGTCTCCGCGCGCCTGCGCGAACTCTGCCCGAAGGGCATCGACGTCTACTTCGACAACGTCGGCGGCGAGATTCTCGACGCGTGCCTCGAGCAGATCGCGCTGCGCGCGCGCATCGTGCTCTGCGGTGCGATCTCGGCCTACAACGAGGCGACGCCGCCGCCGGGCCCGCGCAATCTGCTCCGTCTCGTGGTGCAGCGCGGCCGCATGGAGGGCTTCATCGTGATCGACTACCTGCCGCGCTTCGGCGAAGGCGTCGCGAAGCTCTCCGAATGGGTGCGCGCCGGAAGGATCACCCACGCCGAGGACGTCCAGCACGGCATCGAGAACGCGCCGAAGACGTTGCTGCGGCTCTTCAGCGGCGCGAACTTCGGAAAGCAGGTGCTCGAAGTCGCGAAGCCGAGCGCATGACGACCGCGCCGCGCGGTGATCTCGAACGGATCTTCTACGCGCTCGAGCAGGCGAACGTGCGCTACCTCGTCGTCGGCGGTGTCGCGGTGGTGCTGCATGGCCACCCGCGATTGACGGCCGACCTCGATCTGGTGGTCGCACTCGAACCCGCGAACGTGCGATCGGCCGTCGAGGCGCTCGCGAATCTGGGGTATCGGCCTCGCGCGCCGATCCCCCTCGCGGCCTTCGCCGACCCCGAACAGCGACGCGCGTGGATCGAGGAGAAGGGACTCACGGTGCTCTCGCTCGCGAGTCCGGAGTTTCCGCTCACCGAGGTCGATCTTTTCGCGGCCGAGCCGATTCCCTTCGAACCGGCCTACGCCCGTGCCTTGTCGGTGTCGATCGGAGGCGTACGGATCACGGCGGCTGGCCTCGAGGACCTGATCGCACTCAAGCGGCGTGCGGGACGGCCGAAGGACCTCGCAGACGTCGAGGCACTCGAAGCGATCGCGCGCGAACGCGGAGAGGATGGCAATGCCTGAGAGCACGCGTGAAAGCGAAGCGCGCGCACGTTCCGAGCGCGAGCAGCGGCGCGCCTGGCTCGCGACCACTCCCGAGCAGCGCATCGCCTGGCTGGAACAAGCGAAGCGCTTCGCGACGACCGCCGTCGACGCAGCACGGCGGCGGCGTGCCGGCGGGAAGAAGCCGGCCTAGATCACGCCGTCCCACAGCGCGCGCTCGGCGGCGGCGGGGTCGTCGACGAGGCCGGTCTGCGGGCCGAGTTCCATCGTCGCGCGGCGCTGCGTGTCGTAGCGCGACCACGTTCCGATGCCGGCGTGCGACGGATCGCCGCTCTTCGCGAACGCGAGCCACGCGTCCATCGTCTGCGCGGCGAGCCGGTCGGCGGCGGGGCCCTTGCCGACGAAGTTCTCGCCGCCCGGCAGATCCAGGCACGAGAACACGAACGGGATCTCGATCGCGTGGCACGCGCCGAGCAGGCCGCCGAAACCCGGGGATTCCCACGTGAAGAGATACGAGTAGACGTCCGGCTGGTGCGTGAGCTGCGCTTCGGCCATGCGGATCGACGGGATGCGGAAGATGCGATCCGTCTCGATCGCGAGCCAGATCGAAGCCCAGTCGGATTCGGGCCGCTGCGCGCGATAGCCCGCGACGATCTTCGCGCCGTCGGCGTGCGGCAGGCTCTTCTGGATGCGCAGCGCGATCTTCTCCTCGTCGAGCTGACGCACCTGCGGATCGAGGAAGCCGAAGAGCTTCCACTCGTCGCGCGTGGTGCCGACCATCACGCGCACGTCCTTCGCGATGCCGTCGCGGATCTCGTCCATCGGGTGACCAGCGAAGAGCCGCCCGTCAGCATCAGCTGCATGCTCACCGCCTGCTGCACCTGCATCAGCCGCTCGGCCGGGACCTCGCGCAGCTCCTTCACGTTCGGCGTCGCCATGCCGAGGCCCGAGAGGATCGCGGTGGTGACGGTCGCCGCGGACTCGTGGTCGTGGATCGCCTGACACGAGCCGCTCTGCGGAATCGCCTTGTGGAAGAGACCGCGCGCGGCGGTGCAGCCGAGCAGCGTGCCGACGCTCATGCCGCCCGCCGACTCGCCGAAGATCGTGACGTCGCCGGGATCGCCGCCGAACGCCTCGATGTGATCGCGCACCCATTCGAGCGCGGCGATCTGGTCGAGCAGGCCCGCGTTGGTGACGGCGCGCTCCGGCTGACCGAGATCGAGGAAGCCGAAGAGCTTCCACTCGTCGCGCGTGGTGCCGACCATCACGCGCACGTCCTTCGCGATGCCGTCGCGGATCTCGTCCATCGGGTGAC
>JALOQG010000209.1 GCA_025453505.1 Myxococcota bacterium
AACCTGTCCCTCGGATCCTCACCGCATCTCGGCGAGCGAATCCTGGGTCAGGCTCCTAGCGAGAAATCACGCGGAACGGCGATCGCGCGGGAGTAGAATGGCCGGCACACGGCACAGGGAGGTCCGCCATGACATCCCGCTGCACGCTCCAATCGCTGCCCGCTGAGATTCCCTTCGCACTCGCCTTCGCCCTCGGTCTCGCCCTCGCGCCGGAAGCGCGCGCCGAACAGGCTGCCGCAAACGATCCGTACTCGGGCACCTGGGACGTGCAGGGCATGACCACCGACGTGAAGAGCGGCGACACGCGCCGCATCGAGGGTCACGTCGTGCTCACGCGCAAGGGCGACCGCTGGCACGCGCAAGGGCGACCGCTGGGCCGCCGCGTCGGAGCTGATCACGCAGTACCCGACGATGGGCGGACCGGTCCACACCGAAGTGATCGGGACCGGCGACGGGCGCCGCAGCGACGCCGGCCTCGAAGGCGAGGCCCACACGCAGCTCGTGATCCAGACCGTGCCGGGCGTCGACACGGACTTCGCGTTCATCCCACGTCAGGTCGGGCCGCGTCTCGTCTCGAAGTGGAAGGCGCATTTCGAAGGCGACGCGCTCGTCGTCGAACTCTCGAACCAGCCCGAGGCCGGCGAGGCATACACGCCGACGAAGACGGTGCTCCGGGGCAAGCGCGTGCAGATGCCCCAGGAGATCGCGAAGTAGCGGGGCTCCGCGTCAGCCGAGTCCCATGCGCTGCGCGATGATGCGCTTCATGATCTCGTTGGTGCCGGCGTAGATCGACTGCACCGCGGCGTCCGCGAAGTCGCCCGCGATCGGGTACTCCTTCATGAAGCCGTAGCCGCCGTGGAGCTGCAGACACTCCGCGGTGAGCCGCTTCTGGAGGTCGGTGGTCCACCACTTGGCCATCGAGACCTCGGTGACGACGTCCTCGCCGCGCACGTGTGCGCCCAGCAGCCGATCGACGAAGGCCTGGCCGATCTCGACCTCGGTGGCCAGCTCCGCCAGTTTGAACTGCGTGTTCTGGAACGACGCGACCGACTGACCGAAGGCGCGGCGGCCCTTCACGTACTCGATCGTGTCGGCAAGCGAGCGCTTGCACGACGCCATCGACGAGACGCCGATGCAGAGCCGCTCCTGCTGCAGCTCCGTCATCAGCATGTGGAAGCCGCGGCCCTCCTCGCCGAGCAGGTTCGTCACCGGCACGCGGCAGTCCTGGAAGAAGAGTTCGCTGGTGTCCTGGCCGGGCAGCCCGAGCTTGTCGAGCTTGCGGCCCTTCACGAAGCCGGGCGTGCCGTCCTCGACCAGGAGTAACGACATGCCGCGGTGCGGCGGCTTCGCATCCGGATCCGTCTTCGCGACGACGATGAACACGTCGCCGATCTGGCCGTGCGAGATGAAGGTCTTCGAGCCATCGATCACGTACGAGTCGCCGTCGCGGATCGCGCGCGTCTGCACGTTGGCGAGATCCGAGCCGGTGCCGGGTTCCGTCATGGCGACGGCGAGCAGCACGCTGCCGTCGATCGCGCCCCGCAGGTACTTCTCCTTGTGCTCGGCGGTGCCGAAGTCTCGGATGTACGGCGCGCAGATGTCGATGTGCAGCGAGAACATCAGCGCGTGCGCGCGCAGGTCGGCGAGTTCCTCCATCACGACTGCGTCGTAGAGGAAGTCCTGGCCGGCGCCGCCCCACTCTTCCGGCATGCTGGCGCCGAGGAAGCCCTCCTCGCCGAGCCGGCGCCAGGTCGCGCGATCGGGCATCCCGGCGGCGTTCCACTCCGCGACCTTCGGCGCGATCTCCTTCTCGGCGAAGCGGCGGAACTGCGCGCGGTAGAGCTCGTGGTCTTCGCCGTAGACGTCGCGTCGCATCGGGAGATCCTCCTCGGTTCGGGTCGGGCCGGCGCCCTGTGAGGGAAGCCGATTTTGCTAGGGTGCGCCGCCATGATCACGCGCGTCGACCGCATCGTCCTCACCGCCCCGCGCCGCGACCTCGCGTCCCAGGCGTGGCAACGCCTCTTCGACGCGCAGCTCGTGCGCGAAGATCGCGTCCCGTGTCTCGCGGCGCGCCGCAGCGTGCTGCGCCTCGGCGACAGCGAGATCGAGCTGCTCGAGCCCGACGGCATCGGCATCACGGCCCAGCACGTGTCGCGGTCGCGCACGTCGATCTTCGCGGTCGGGCTCGCGGTTGCGGATCTCGCCGCCATGCAGGCGGACCTCGACGCCCGCGCGATCCACCACGTGCGCGAGGGCCAGCAGCTGTGGATGAGCGGCGAGTGGACGGGGATCCCCGCGCTGCGCGTCGCCTTGACGCAGGACGAGCGCCGGCCCGGTGCGGGCGTCCTGCAGCGCATCTACGAAGTCACGCATCTGCACGCGAACCACCGCCGCGAGGCGCAGCGTTTCGCGAAGCTCTTCCGGCTCGATCCGAAGCAGCAGGCGCCGATCCGCTCCGAGCCGTTCGGCTACGAAGGCACGCTCGCGTTCCTGCAGCCCGAGGCGCTCGACCGCGTCGAGTTCGTGACGCCGAGCGACGCCACCAAGACCATGGGCCGCTTCTTCGCCCGCCAGGGCCCGAGCTTCTACATGTTCTACGCCGAGTGCCGCGACACGGCGGCGCTGCGCGAGCGGCTGCTCGAACACGCGCCGAAGCAGTGGACCGGCGCGCGCGACGGCGCCGCGCCCGACAATCTCTTCGTGCACCCGCAGGCGCTGCACGGCGTGCTGCTCGGCGTCAGCCGCGAGAGCGTCGCGTGGACGTGGTCGGGCCACCCGGAGCGGGTGCGGCCGGCGGCCTGAGCCGGGTCAAGTCGCCGCGCGCGCATGCCGATGCAGCGCGCATGGCGACGCTCCTCGAACGACTCCTGCGCAGACGCCTCCGGCGCTCCGATCCCGCTCCGAGTGACGAGCGCGCGAACGACGACGCGGACGTACAGTCGATCGAGGCGGCGCTCGCCCAGGCCGAAGACATCGCGGCGCGCACGACCGCGCTGGCCAGCGATCTCCACCGCCTGCTGACGCGCGACACCGCCCGGCGGCGCACGAAGCGGCCGGAAGAGCGGATCCTGCACTAGCACCTGACGAGCCGAGTCATTCCTCGGGCCGGCGCGCGTCGCGTTCGTACTCGTCGGCCATCGATTGCTGCCGGCCCTGGCGCCGCAACGCGTCGAGATCGACCTCGACGCCTGCCTCCGCGCGCAGCCGCGCGATCTCGGCTCGGAAGGCCTCCTGTGCCCTCAGCGTGCGCAGGCTCTCTTCGACGTCGCGGCGGGCCTCTTCGAAAGTCATCTGCGCTGCCGGCTCGATCGCGACGAGTTCGACGAGCGCGGCGCCACCCTCACGCACGATCACGACCCGATCGCCCACACGCGTGAGCCGGAGCGCCTCGGGGATCACGTCGGCGGGAAGCTTTTCGGCCGTGGCCGGCAGCAGCGTCTCCGTGGTCGCCGGATCGAGGCGAGCCTCGGATCCGAGGCTCGCCATCGCTGCATTCGCGTCTGCCTCCGATGCGAAGCGCTGTCGGCGAAGCGCAATGCGGCGTTCCGTATGGCGAGCGCGGGTCTTCTCGAAGTGCGCCCGCAGATCCGCGTCGCTGATCGACGCGCCGTCGCGCAGCGCCGAGAAGAGCGCATCGCGCAGGATCTCCTCTTCGCGGGCGTTGGCCTCCCGGCGCAGGGCTTCGAGCTTCTCACGCGTCGCGTCTGTCGCGTCGATCCCTCGGAGCCGCGCTTCGCGCGCCGCCAGCTTGCGCGCGATCACGACGTCCATCGCGCGCTGATCTCGAACGGAGTCGCCTGAGAGGGCGACTTCCACGGGATCGACGACGAGGTCTGGATCCCGCGCCACTACGAGGAGAGCTGATCCCTTCGACAGACGCGACTCCCGAGACTCGCACGCCCCCAGCAGAGCGAGCAGGAACAAGAGCGCCGTCCACCGCACGATCACGGGGCAGTGGGCAAAGGCAACGGCTCGAGCCAGGTGAGATTCCCAGCGCTCAGGGTACCGGTATGGGTGAGCCGGATCGGGTCTTCGCCACCCGTCGCGCGGATCGCAAAGAGATCACGGACCTCGATGTCGTGGTAGACGATCCACTCGCCGTCGGGCGACCAGATCGGGCTCAGTGCGCGCGCGATCGTTCCGACCCTGCGCAGCGAACCGCCCGTGATCACGCTGCTCGATCGCGTGAGGTCGGCGACGTAGAGAGGCCCTCCCTGATAGGCGGCGTCGCCGAGAACTCCCGCGATGAACGCAAGCTTCGTCCCGTCCGGAGAGAACTCGGCTTCTTCCTCGATCGCCGCGGGAGGGGGATTGGGGATCGCAGGCGGCGGCGGCTCGCCGAAGGGATGAATCGAAAGCGAGCGCAAGTCGAATCGGAAGAGACCCGTGCCAGTTGCAAGTGCGACGAGGGAGAGGTCTCCCGCTCCCAGCACGTCCTCGATCGTCGCCATCACCGGCCCGTGAAGCGAGGTCGGATGGAAGGCACTCTCACGCGGTGCGCCGCCGCCACCATCAGGACCGAACCATTCGAGGACACCGCCGACCGGGTCGAGCGGATCGTCCACCACGAACGCCAGGTCATCGGTGACGCCATCCCGGTTCCAGGCGACCCACCTGACGCCGAGACCTCGCAGGGCTGGCTCGCTCTTCGGTACCACCGCGAGCGCGGCCGGATCCTCCACGTTCTTCGACAGATCGAGAATCCAGACATCGTTGTGCCCGTAGGAGACCGATCCCTGCGCCTGCGCGAGATCGAGCGAGAACGCGACTCGGAAGCCGCCGGGCTCGGCGCTGGGAGACTCGAAATCCAACAGCGCGACCTCTTCCGGATCGAGATTGAAGCCGCTCGCAAGCGCGGGCCTCAAGGCTTCGCCGAGATCGCGGATCACCGGGCTCTCTTCGGCGCTTGCGACCGATCGACCGAGATCGGCAGGGATCGCATGCAGGTCGACCTGCTTCTCGGCATCGTCGTTCGCTCCGGGCTGCGAGCCCGGCTGCGACTGAAACAAGATCTCCGGCTGCACGCGATCGAACGCGACCACGAAGTCCTTGGGCCCGATCCCCGTATCGAACTCGCTCGGCGTGCCGGCCTCCCCCCGCGCACCGAGCTGCCCGCGCACCACCACCCAGTAGTCCGCCCGGAGCGGCGGATCCGGCAGCGTCTCCGGCAGCGTGCAGACGAAGTGGCCGAGCGGCGCAGAGCCTCCCGTCACCGGCTTACCCGGCAGCTCGATCTCGCCCGTGTTGCAGCTCACCTCGGCGCGCTGGCGTCGCCCTTCCGGCCGCGTCGGGTCGGCGGCGGTGTATGCGATCTCGATCGCGTCCGAGTCGGCGGTGAACGCGAGAGCGGTCAGATTGCGAAGCGTGAACTCGCCGGGGCCGGTCGGGACCACCTCGATGCGCGGAGAGAGATAGTGCTCGAGGAACTTCGCGCCGTAGTCGATGGCGAGCGCAAAGAGGAGTTCGAGGTAGTCGCGCTGGACACTCGAGTTACGAACCGTCGTTGACCAAGAACGCGCGTCGGATTCACCGAGCACTGTTGCGCGTAGTGCGTGGTAGCGGCAACGCGCCAAGTGGGGCACGAGCGGACTGGATAAGAAGCGCTCGCGTGGCGTATCGAGAGACTTACCGGTCTGGAGCGCTCGCTCGGGGAGGCTCACGGTCCGAACCTCAGTGGTGCCACTCCCCTCAGACGCACCAAGGGCGCACGACGGAACCCGGGGCAACGCGTACCCGCTTGCAGCGGCAGAGTTGCTGATCGATCCCTCGCTGAAAAAGCCATTGTGGACCCGCTCTGATAGGCCGGCGACAGTCGGGTCGTTCTCCGGGTCGTCCAA
>JALOQG010000210.1 GCA_025453505.1 Myxococcota bacterium
GATCCCGTAGCCGAAGCCGGGCAGATCCAGCGACGCCATCGACTCGAGGAAGCAGGCCGCGAGCCGGCCGAGACCGCCGTTGCCGAGCGCGGCGTCGGGCTCGGCGCCGACCAGCGATTCCCAGTCGACGCCGAGACGCCGCAGCTGGCGTTCGACCTCGTCGAGCAAGCCGAGGTTCTGGAGCGTCGTCTCGAGCGAACGCCCGATCAGGAACTCGATCGAAAGGTAGTAGGCGCGTTTGGCGTCGGCGGCGCGCAGGCGCTCCTGCGTCGCGAACCAGCGATCCATCAGCGGCTCGCGACACGCCAGCGCGAGCGCGGCGAACAAGTCGCGCGGCGTGGCCTCGTTCCACTGCTTGCCGAGCCAGGAGTGCACGAGCCGGCGCGTCAGCGCCGTCAGCGCCTCGGCGTCCCAGGCGGGCTGTACGTCCCGGGCCGCGGCGGAGGATCCGGCCGTGGCTGCGGTGGTCTCGGGCGTGTCACCGCGCGCGGTCATCGGACGTGCCCCCCCTCGTGGCGGCCATTCTAACCCGATCGATCCGAGCGGCTCGGCGGGCGCGCACGCACGGCGAGACTTTGCAGGACCGCACGCGCCGCTTCGGTTTCGGCGAGCGTCTCGATCGCGACCCGCATGCGCCGGGTCCAGCTCCGATGCCGTTCGACCGGAAGGCCCGGCACGTTCACCGGCTCGCTCTCGCCCGCGAGATCGTCGAGCGACACGCCGACGAGCGGCGCCGGCGTGCGCGCGAGGAAGGCGTGCAGCGCGATGCCCAGTGCGGCGGCGTCGGGCTCGGTCTCGGGCGCGAGCAACTCCTCTTCGCGCAGCCGCTGCACCCACGCGATGCGTTCGCGCGTACGCTCGCCGAGCGCCGCGGCGAGCGCCGCGTCGTCCGCGATCTCGCCGACCGCGCGGCGGATGCGCAGGTCGGCGCCCGCGAAGTAGCCGGCCAGCGGCGGCATGTCGTGCGTGTCGACGGTGGCGAGCGCGTGGTCCGAGATCGCATCCGAGCGCCGCGGCACGGCGCCGTCGCGCTCGAAGTGCAGCACCGACGACGAGAGCAGGCCCCACTCGGCGAGCAGCGGACGGAAGCCCTCGGGCACCGTGCCGAGATCCTCGGCGATCACGAGCGCGCCGGCGCGCCGGCTCTCGAGCGCGAGCACGCCGAGCAGTTCCGCGGCCGGATACGCGACGTAGGTCCCTTCGGAGCCGGACCGGTCGCGCGGAATCCAGAAGAGCCGGGCGAGCCCCATCGCGTGGTCGATGCGCAGCGCGCCCGCGCTCGCGAAGCCGGCGCGCAGCAGCGCGGCGAAGAAGCGATGGCCGTCGGCGCGCGAGCGGTGCGGATCGAGCGGCGGAAAGCCCCAGTCCTGTCCCTCGGGCGCATAGGCGTCGGGGGGCGCGCCGACGGAGACGCCTTCCGCGAAGAGCGCCGGAGCCATCCAGGTGTCGGCGGAGTCGTCCGACGACCCGACCGCCAGATCCTGATAGATCCCGATCGCGAGACCCGCGTCGCGACCAGCGGCGGCGGCGCGCGCGAGCTGCTCCGCGAGCTCGAACTGGAGCCACGCCTGGAACTCGATCACGTCCGCGTGCGCGGCGCGGAAGGCCTCGACGGCGGGTGCGTCGGGCCGCCGGTACGCGTCCGGCCAGCGACGCCATTCGGTGACGGGAGCTCCAGACGCGCCAAAGTGCTCCGCCAGCACCTCCCAGGTCGCGAAGTCGCGCAGCGGCGCGCCCTCGCGCGCGACGTACGCCGCGAAGGCACGCGCGCGCGCCGCGCGCGGCCGCGCCCGGCGGTTTGCGACGAAACAGTCGAAGAGCGGGCGCAGCACGGCGCGCTTCGCGTCCAGCACCGCCGCGTGGTCGATCGCGGCGGCGGCGCGCAGACGCGCGAAGAGCGGCTCCAGCTCCGCGGCGCGCGCCCGCGCCGCCGGACACGCGCGCCATTCCGGCACGGCTTCGGGATCGAGATAGAGCACGTTGCGGAAGAGCCGGCTCGACGGGCTGTAGGGCGTGATCGCGGTGCCGCGGTTCGGGATCGCGTGCAGCGGGTTCACGCCGACGAAGGCGCCGCCGATCGCGCCGCACCAGCGCGCCAGCGCGGCGAGGTCGGTGGCGTCGCCGAAGCCCTGGTTCCTGCGACTCCGGACCGTGTAGAGGTTCGTCCAGATCCCGAAGACGCGATCCGAGCCGATCCGCTCCTCGACGCGCAGCGCCGTGCGCGGCGCCATCACGAGCCGCTGCCGGCCCTCGCGCGCGAGTCCGCCGCCGGCCACGCGCACGACGAGATCATGATGACCGGGCGGCGGCGGCTCCGGCAGCGGACACGCGAACGCTTCGGCGCCGGCGTCGAAGCGGCCCTCGCCGCGCAGCACGCGGCCGTCTTCGAGATGCGCTTCGATCTCCCAGTCGAGCGCACGGAGCGGGGGCACGAGCGCGAGCGGCACGAGCGGCGCGCGACCCTCGAACTCGCGCCACACGAGCACCGGCTCGAGGAGCGCCGCTTCCCGGCTCGCGTCGAGAGCGGCGATCGCGCGCGTCGCGTCCGTCTCGTTCGACGCGGCGAAGCCCATGCCCGCCAGGAGCGCGACACGGGTCGCGTCCGACGTGAGCCGCTCGGTGCCGCCGATCTCGAAGTAGGCGTCGGCGATCCCGAGGCGTCGAGCGAGGGCGCGCAGCGCCGGACGCGCCTCGCTCACCCGGCCTCCCGGAGCGCGAGCAGGACCAGCGAGCCGGGCGCGAGCGCGACCGTCGCCGGCACGGCCCGGTGTACGGAGTCGCAAGCGGTGTTCAACAGTTCGTGCCACGCGCCGCGCCCCGGCTCGGGCAGGTGGAAGACGTGGCGTTGCGCGTCGGGGTTGAGCAGCAGCAGCACGGTCTCCGCCGTCTGCGGGCGGCCTTGCTCGTCCGCGACCTCCGCGACCGTCGCGGGCATCCACAGCCCGACCGCGCGGAGCGTTCCTCCCTGCCAGTCGGCCGCGTCGGCCTCGACGCCGTCGGGTCGCAACCAGCGAACGCGTGCCTGCGCGTCGCCCGCGTCACCGTCGGGCAGGAAGCGGCGGCGGCGGAACACCGCATTGCCGTGCCGCAGCGCCAGCACGCGTCGCGCGAAGTCGAGAAACGCCGCGTCGTGTGCGTCCGGCGACCAGTCCACCCAGGTGGTCTCGTCGTCCTGGCAATACGCGTTGTTGTTGCCGCGCTGCGTGCGGCCGAGCTCGTCGCCGTGCGAGAGCATCGGCACGCCCTGCGAGAGCGCGAGCGTCGCGAGCAGGCTGCGCCGCGCGCGATCGCGACGCTTGCGCACGCGCGCGTCGCGCGACGGACCCTCGACGCCCCAGTTGTGGGAATCGTCGTGCGGCCCGTCGCGGCCCTGCTCGCCGTTGGCGTCGTTGTGCTTGTGCGAATACGAGACGAGATCGAGCAGCGTCATGCCGTCGTGACACGCGACGTAGTTGACGCTCGCGAGCGGCCCGCGGGCGGCGTCGAACACGTCGCTCGAGCCGGTGACGCGCGTCGCGAGTTCGGGCAGCAGGCCGGCGTCGCCGCGCCAGCTCCGGCGCACCGAGTCGCGATAGCGGTCGTTCCACTCGGCCCAGCCGAGCGGGAAGGCGCCGAGCTGGTAGCCGCCCTCGCCGAGATCCCACGGCTCCGCGACGAGCTTCACGGGCGCGAGGACGGGATCCTGGCGGACGATCTCGAAGAAGCGGCCGAAACGCTGGAACGCCACCGGATCGCGCGCGATCACGGGCGCGAGATCGAAGCGGAAGCCGTCCACCCGATACTCGAGGACCCAGTGGCGCAGCGAGTCGAGCACGAGCTGCAACACGCGCGGCTGGGAGGTATCGAGGCTGTTGCCGCAGCCGCTGAAATCGAGGTACTCGCCGGGTGCGTCGGCCCGGTGTCGGTAGTAGGAAGCGTCGTCGAGGCCGCGCAGGAAGAGCGTCGCGCCGCCGGGGGGACCCTCGGGCGTGTGGTTGAATACGACGTCGATCAGCACCTCGATGCCGGCGCGGTGCAGCGCCTGCACCATCTGCTTGCACTCGACGACCTGCGCGCCCTCTCCGCTCGACGCGAAGCGCGCGTCCGGCGCGAAGAACCCGATCGTGTTGTAGCCCCAGTAGTTGGGCAGGCCGAGGCGCGCGAGATGGGCGTCGATCGAGCTGTGGTGGATGGGCAGCAGCGAGAGCGCCGTCACGCCGAGACGCTGGAAGTGTTCGATCAGTGGCGGCGAGGCCAGCCCGAGATAACGACCGCGCCGTTCCGGCGCGACGTCCGGATGCCGCTGCGTCATGCCCTTCACGTGACACTCGTAGAGGACGCTGCGGCTCCACGGCGTGCGCGGCGGGCGATCGTCGCCCCACTCGAAGCGCGGATCGACGACCAGGCTGCGCGGGACGAACGGCGCCGAGTCGCGGCCGTCGGGCGCGTCCGGCTGCTCCGGGTCGTGGGCGACGAGTGCGGCGTCCCAGCGCAGCGAGCCGGCGATCGCGCGCGCGTAGGGATCGAGCAGCAGCTTGTTCGGGTTGAAGCGGTGTCCTTCGGCCGGTGCGAAGCGGCCGTGCACGCGGTAGCCGTAGCGCTGCCCCGGGCCGATTCCCGGGACGCGGCCGTGCCAGACGTCGCCGCTGCGCTCGGGCAGCGCGACGCGGGCGGACTCGCGGCCGCCGGCGTCGAAGAGGCACAGCTCGACGCGGCTCGCGTGCGCCGAGAAGAGCGCGAAGTCCACGCCCTCCCCGTCCCAGTGCGCGCCGAAGCGGAGCGGTGATCCGGGGAGCACGCGCACGGGCCTAGATCCGCCGCGCCGCTTCGCGCGCGACGGCCGCGAAGACGCGTTCCCAGCGCAGGGCCGGCCCCGCCCACGAGACGTCGATCGCGAGGAGCCGACGCCGTACGGCGTCGGGCCCTGCCTCCAGCAGTGCGACGCCGCGCTCGACCGCGGCGACCAGCGCCTCGGGCCCGAGCGGCTCGAAGAGGATTCCGGTGCGGCCGTCCTCGATCGTGTCCACCAGCCCGCCCGTGCGATGCGCGATCGGGAGCGATCCGTAGCGGTGCGCGAGCAGTTGCACGAGCCCGCACGGCTCGAAGCGCGACGGAACGAGCACGCAGTCGCTGCCGGCGTAGGTGCGCCGCGACAGCGCCTCGTCCCAGCCGATCGCCACGAACACGCGGCGCGGCCAGCGTGCCGCCGCTTCGCGCAGGCGCGTGACGAGCGCAGGATCGCCGTCGCCGACCAGCACCAGCGACGCGCCGCCTTCGATCAGCGCGGGCAACGCGTCCGCGAGCACGTCCCAGCCCTTCTGCGACGCGAGCCGCCCGATCGCGGCGAGCAGGCGGCCGGGTTCGGGCGCGTCGAGTCCAGTCTCGTCGAGTAGTGCGCTGCGGCACGCGGCGCGCGGCTTCGGGTACTGCGCGCTGAAGCGCGCCGCGAGCGCCGCGTCGGTCTGCGGGTCGTAGCGCTCGGCGTCGATGCCGTTGGCGATGCCGAGCAGGCGCGCGGCGCGGAAGCGATACAGACCGTCGATGCCGGCGCCGAAGGCCGGCGTCTG